>DATIOX010000162.1:0-12466 GCA_035472675.1 Candidatus Dormiibacterota bacterium | reverse complement strand
ATGCATCTCTAAGTTGGTGAAAGCCAGCGAGTCCCGAAAGGGACAATTTGCACAGGTGCTGCATGGCTGTCGTCAGCTCGTGTCGTGAGATGTTGGGTTAAGTCCCGCAACGAGCGCAACCCCTGTGAACTGTTGCCACCGGCCTTAGTTGGCCGAGCACTCTGTTCAGACCGCCCTGTGAAACGGGGAGGAAGGTGGGGATGACGTCAAGTCAGCATGGCCCTTACGGCTAGGGCTGCACACGTACTACAATGCTCAGTACAGAATGAACCGAAACCGCGAGGTGGAGGAAATCCCTAAAACTGAGCCCAATTCGGATTGGAGGCTGCAACTCGCCTCCATGAAGCCGGAATCGCTAGTAATGGCGTATCAGCTACGACGCCGTGAATACGTTCCCGGGCCTTGTACACACCGCCCGTCACATCATGGAAGTCGCTTGTAGCCGAAGTCGGCGTGCTAACCGCAAGGAGGCAGCCGCCTACGCTATGAGCGGTAACTGGGATGAAGTCGTAACAAGGTAGCCGTAGGGGAACCTGCGGCTGGATCACCTCCTTTCTAAGGAGAGATTCATCGCCTTCGAGTCTCCAGATTCGAAGAGCGGTTGAACAGGTCGACGGCTAAATCCGCGGAGTAATCAATTGATCACTTCCCGGACACGCCGTGAGACTTTGGAATCGAAAGAAACCAGAGCTTCAAAGGAGATCACGGTAACGCACAATTCAGTCTTTGCTGCACATCGACTGCAATGCCGGATGACGATTCACAAAGTCGACATCCGGCATTTTGTTTTTTGGAGCGATGCGCGCCGTCGCGTCCCAAAATCTGCTCTCGCTTTGAAAGCAGTCGTCCCGCGAAATTATTCCATTTTCGTTGCGATCCACCAAGTCGTGCCGCCGGCGTCTCTTACGCCTCCGCGCTTGTCTTCATCTTCTTTCTTTACCGGTTCCTGAACGGAAATCGCGCCTGCCCCCAACGCGCGTCGATAAGTCGCGTCAACGTCCGGCACGTAGACGTGGACATGCGCTCGCATCGGCGGCCAGCCGGGGGCGCCATCGGCGATCATGATCACACTATCGTCGATACCGACTTCGGCATGCCTTATTTTGCCCTCGGCATCTGAGAAACGGCGCACCTCCACCGCGCCAAAGACCTCCTTGAGAAACTCGATCGTCTTATTCGCGCCATCGACGATAAGATACGGCGAGGCCGTGCTGGAATGGCCTGGTTTGTAGTTCTTGCTCATAGAATTCCGATTTGGGACTGCTCACATTAAACCAATCTCGCCGCTCGCCAATTCTTCTGCAGCAGCACTCTCTGACAGCCGCAAATTTCGCTTCTTATCCGCTCGTTTTTGCTATGAAAGCATCTCTCGAAACGATCATCGGTCGCTTCGTGGTCCCCTTCTGCTCTTGGTGGAACTAGTGGATGAGAACCTCATCAACGCGCTAAGCCGCTTGGTGCCTGCGCTGCGATATTCCTCCTGATACGAGCCTCCTGTTCGGCGCGGTATTCCCCGATCCGGCTTCGATCAGCTTCCGCGAGCGCGCGCCGGAGAGCAGCGGCTTCAAGATCCTTGCAGTAAGCCGGCGTTCCGGGCTGCTGCCGCCAGGAATCGTCCAGATCACCACCGTCGACAGGGTCGAAGCCAACATCGTCGACGAGGCGAAGCACTGCTGCCTTGGCGTCCAACGAATCGCCGGCGACCGAGAGAGCGATCCGCCCCTTCGTTCCCCTCGGAACGCCCTTTTCGAGAAGGCTTTTGGCGAGGATGTTGTTGAAGGCCTTGATCACGGGACGCCCGATCTGCTGCGCGACCCACTGGCTATCGAGCATGCCGCGGTCTATCGCATCGATGCGTGCATCGCGAAGCTCGGGATGGTAGTTGCCGATATCGATGACGACGACGCTGCTCTGTACGTTCGCAAACAGCGCCCGTGGAAGATCGTCGACCGCTTTCGTTGGGATCGCGATGATGACGATTTCTTCGCCTTTGGCGGCGTCGACAACGGAAACGGGCGTCGCGCCGATCTCGGCCGCCAACGCGGTCAGGCTCTCTGGTCCTCTCGAGTTTGCAATCGAGACGTGATGGCTGCGCTTGGCGAGGTGGCGCGCAAGTATCCCTCCCATGCTTCCAGCGCCGATGACTCCGATTCTCATGTGAACTCTCCGTTCAAATGAAGTGATAGAATAAGGAGTTGCGAGCGCCGTTGGAAGAGATCGGCCATCGAGGGGTTCCCCTTATCGGTCTCGGCATCGGTCTTGTCTCCACTGGCACGCCGGCGATGTGAGCGATCACGAGCTTCGGCGCCCCTGCCCAGCCTGAATTCCCCGCTCGATTTGAGCGCTCCACTCCTCGGACGAACGGGCGTCGCTGTATTCGTCGTGCCAGTTCCACCACTCGTACGGCGGAGTCTGAGGGTAGCCTTCGGGCGAGTCTTCCCACTTCTCTTGGCGCCCGAGGGCAGTCATATCGAGGTAGCTCCACGTGCTCCCGAGCGCCTCGTCGCCGCGGTTATTGATGAAGTAGGTGCGGAACACGCGGTCGCCGTCGCGGATGAACGCGTTCGTGCCGTGCCACTCGTCTACGCCGAAGTCTTTGTCGAAGTCGTCCGTGATGGTGTACCACGGAATCTGCCAGTCCATCCGCGCCTTCACGCGCTCGATGTCCGCCTGCGGCGCGCGTGAGCAGAACACCAAAGTGGTGTTGCGGGCGTTCAGATGGGCAAGGTGGCCGACGTGGTCGGCCACCATGGAGCAGCCCACGCAGGCATGGTCGGGCCAGCCGTGCACGCCCGGTTCGAGGAAGGCGCGGTAGACGATTAACTGACGGCGGCCGTCGAACAGATCGAGGAGGCTCGTTTTACCGTCGGGCCCGTCGAACTCGTATTCCTTCTCCACGGCCACCCACGGCATTCGGCGACGCTCGGCCGCCAGCGCGTCACGGGCGTGGGTCAATTCCTTTTCCTTCACGAGCAGTTTCTGGCGTGTAGCCTCCCAATCCTGCGGTGACACGATCGGGGGTGTGTTCGTTGCGCGGTGCTCTTTCCGGTTTTCCATGTCTCTCTTTTTGTTCTTGTTCATGTCTTTCTGTTTGCTCTTGGTATTTTTGATTGCGCCCATATTTTTTGCCTCTTGGTTGTTCGTTTTCGTTCGTTCAACGATGTGACGAATGGGCGAGTGACTTCAGGACAGTCATTTTTCGTGGTGTTGGCGATGAAAGTGTCTTATTGGCCTAACGCCTAATGCACGAAGACCGCTACTGGCGTTCTTCCTTCCTCAGCGTCGTGCAAGTCCACCCATGTCTGAATATCGTCGCGATCACCTAAGCCTGATTGCTCCTTGGCTGCCTGCAGATCTGCGGTCGCGTCATCTCTAGAAACGCATTCCAGATCGAGATTCCCTCTTCGCTGGTGCGACGGCCACCCGCGAAATAACAGCCCCGCGTTGCTATCCGGCATCTTTGTTTTTCCGGAGAGCGCACCCATCCTTGCATGAACCTTTAGGCATCTTGCCGAAAAACTATCAGTTACAAACAATTCGACCGGTACGCTGAATTGAGCAGGCCGGAGGCGTGTGCTCCATTTTCTCATGATCATCGAAATGCGCACCTACAAAATCAAACCTGGCAAGCGAACCGAATTTCTCGAAGTCCTTGAATCCAAAGCCATCCCCGAGCACCAGAAAATCGGCATGAAAATTCTTGGTCCCTTTCTCTCGATTGAAGATAAGGACACGTTTTTGTGGATGCGGACTTTTCCTGATCTCAAAAGCCGGGAAAAAATGAGGGATGAATTCTATGAAGGAAAACTTTGGAGGGAGGAACTCGAACAGAAGCTAATGCCGATCCTCGAGAAATACGACGTGGTCGTGGTGGAAGCTAAAGAAGGCCTCGGCGATTGGCGCTAGGCTCGAGCCGAAACTAACCACAATAAAACGGTCGTGGCGTTCTCCCTTCTTCAACGTCGTGCAGGTCCACCCAGGTCTGGATGTCATCGCGATCTTCAAATCCTTCCCGTTTTTTCGCCGTCTTCAAGTCAGCGCTTCCTTCATCGCGCCAACCGCGTTTTAGCAGAAACGCATTCCAAATCCTAATTTCCTCCTCACTCGGTTTCCGCCCCCGCTCGAAGCACCATTTAAGAATCTCCTCGTCCGATCCACCTTTCAGCGTTCGCTCCACAAGCTTATCGTAATCTACCCCGAGAAATCTCGTGCAACGCGCGTCGAACATCGTTGGGTCTTCATCTACACCGGTAAAATAGTCCGGCGGCAATTCACCTCGGGCTTTTAGTCGGATCTTGTCCAGCATCCGCGCGAAATAAATCAGGCCTTTTGTCTCAGTGTGATCGCTACAGGGATTTTGAGTTTGCATTCTAAGAAAAAGCTTCTGGCCTTGTGGTAAAGTGTCAACTGTCCACTCAGCGCGAAATGGCCATACCACTTGGACGAAAGCTTGCTGTTATCAGCAGTTCGTTTAATGAGCACAGTCCGAATCGTGAAAAGAGTTTCAGCTAAAAAGTCAGGTAAGAAGCAACGCCGCCGCCATTCGATCATGGCTTTTGAAATGATTCGACTGGATCGCGCTGCGGATGAACCGCTCCATGAACAGCTTTACCGCCAGATTCGGGATGAATTGGCTTCGGCAACTTTCAATCACAACTCTTCCCGACTCCCCTCCTCTCGCGACCTAGCCGTCGACCTGGGAGTATCGCGGTTCACTGTAAACGTCGCCTTCTCAAGGCTTCATTCGGAAGGTTATCTTCAATCGAGAGTCGGATCGGGCACGTTCGTCGCCGAACCGTTACCTGAAACTTTTCTAAGTGCGCAGACTACAAAAGCAGAACCACACACAGAAAGCCCACCTCGCCTTTCGGATCGGGTAAAAAATATTCCGGATCAACGGGCCGGAAAACAGTTCGATTTTGGAATCGCCGGTCCGCCCGGTGTCAGGTTTGTCCCCGCCGTCACAGCCCTTGATGAATTTCCGATCGCAATATGGGAACGACTCAGGGCAGAAGTCCTCGCAAAAAAGGGGGCGCATCTACTCCAGTATGCCTCGAGCCGTGGCGACCCCGACTTGCGCAAGGCACTCGCAACCTATCTTTGTGACCACAGAGGTGCGCGCTGTCATCCGGACCAGATCATCATTACAGCCGGAACGCAGCAGGCAATGATGATCAGCGCGATGGCTCTTGTGAATCGAGGAGAAGTTGCCTGGATCGAAGATCCGGGATTTTACCAGGCTCGCAGGGCCTTTGGGTTCGCCGGGGCAACCGTCGTTCCAAGACCTGTTGACCGGGAAGGAATCACGATCGCACGGCCGTCGAAACAGCACTCGCCGAAAATCATCTATGTCACTCCCTCTCACCAATTCCCGCTCGGCATGACGATGAGTCTCTCACGAAGAACGGCTTTGATCGATTTTGCGCGCACCTGCGATGCTTACATTTTCGAGGACGATCATAACTCGGAATTTCGTTATACCGGTCCCCCACTCCCTTGCTTACAGGGGCTTGATAACGCAGGTCGTGTTATCTATGCAGGCACAATGAGTAAGGTCCTCTACCCTTCGTTGCGGCTGGGTTACATCCTGGCGCCGGAACAACTGGTCGAACCGATGATCAAGATTCGCGCCGTGATGGACCAGCACTCTCCTGCGATTGATCAGGCGACGCTGGCTCGATTCCTGACTGAGGGGTTTTTCCTGAGCCACATCAAGCGGATGCGGAAACTATACTCTGACCGAAGAGAATTCTTCATCGAACAATTCAACAATCTGCTGGGCAAATACTTTGTTCTGGAAATTCCGGAAGCCGGGTTGCATTTCGTCGCGTGGCTACGACGGAAAACAGACCTGCCGTTAATTACTCGCGTTTGCGGTGAAATCGGTATGAGGCCGTCGCCGTTGTCGTCTTGCTTCATGAAAACAGAGTCGGATCCCGCGCTCACTTTCGGATTCGCCGCGTGGTCGCGCGCGCAGATTCGCGAAGGTCTTGGCAAGTTCGCGGCGGCGCTGAATTCGAAACTGAGTAACTAGATTTCGGTGGCCCGCCAGCTCTCGGCAGGCGCCCTTTGATAAGCCGCTGTCAATCTTCCGCTATTTCGAACTCGGCGAAGACGCACTGCTTTATCTCCGCCGGATTCATTGGGGCAAACCGTGAATCAAGTGAAATGGCTCGTACTAAATCTGCCAAGTGGCTCTGGTAGCGACTTAAAGCGAGTCCCTAAAGTGTCGTCATGAAAAATTCAAACCATACTTCGACTTATCTCAGAATTGTAAGAATTCCACTGTCGATCCTTTTGATCGCAGTGGGCTGCGGATTGTTTGCCGCATCGCAACAGCAGCAGCAATACACCATCACCGATCTGCCCTCGTTAGGTGGAACGAACAGTCGCGCCAACAGCGTAAATAATCGCGGCTGGCTCGCTGGTTACTCCAACCTAGCGGGAGATCAGACTCGGCACGCTGCGCTTTGGCGCGACGGCGCGTTAACCGATCTCGGTACGCTTGGCGGTCCGAACAGCAATATCACCTGGTCGGTCAAGAGTAACTCCGGTGTGGTCGCCGGCATTTCGCAAACATCAATGCCGGACCCGTTGGGGGAAGCTTGGAGCAGCGCCGCGTTTTATCCCGGCGCTACCGGCACAGGCTTCATCAATCTCGGGTTCGCTTGGGAAAATGGAACTATGCGCGCGTTGCCAACTCTCGGCGGTAACAATGGCTTTGCCACAGGCGCAAACAGCCGCGGCCAAATCGTCGGTTGGGCGGAGACCAATGTTCACGATCCAACCTGCGTCCCGCCGCAACAGTTGCAGTTTCTGCCGGTCGTTTACGGAAAAAAAACTAACGACATCGCTGCGCTGCCCTTAGTCGCAGGCGACACTTCCGGCGCCGCCACCGGGATTAACGAGCAAGGCCAGATCGTCGGCATCTCCGGAATTTGCGATCAGGCCGTCGGCCGAAACACAGCGCGGCACGCCGTGTTGTGGGACAAGAAGGGTAACATTATCGATCTTGGCGATCTCGGCGCTCCGTACTGGAACACGCCGACGAATATTAATCAGCGCGGCGACGTCGTTGGCTTTGCCGGCGCGCCTAACGATCCCGATGGCAACTTTCTCCAGGCATTCATTTGGACCGCCGAAAGTGGAATGCAGCCTCTAGGTTTCCTTGCGGGTGATGTTCACAGCGAAGCCTATGGAATCAACGAGCGGCGCCAGGTGGTGGGGCTTTCGTGCGACGCGGACGGAAATTGCCGCGCGTTTATCTGGGAAAACGGCATTATGCGAGATCTCAACGACCTCAAACAACCCGGCTACCCCGCAGAACTCGAACAAGCCAGAGATATCAACGAAGCTGGCGAGATCTCTGGACGCTCTCTGGATTCCACAGGCGTGAGACGAGCATTTCTCGCGACACCTCATTCATTTCCGCGTTAGGAGAAACGGACAAGGTGCCGGATGGCGAATGGCAGCATCGACATCCGGCATTTTGATGTTTCTTCTATAGCGGCTCCGGTTCGTAACCCGCCAACACTGACCGTCGCAAATAGAATTTCTTGTTCGCTCGCAATGGTTCAACTCGAACAGAAACTGATGCCAATGATGGAGAAATACAATGTGGTGATGGTTGAAGCACAAGATGGTATTGGCCAGCGGCGCTGAGTGCGCGGCAGCTGGCGTTTGCAATCCGCGATTCACAATCTACAATCCGCAATCGAACAGGGGGCATAGCTCAGTTGGTAGAGCGCCAGCTTTGCAAGCTGGAAGTCAGGGGTTCGAATCCCCTTGCCTCCAGTCTTCGCTCGCGTCGTAGAGCAGAGTGAAGACTGTCGCGCCGTAGCTCTAGCGAAGGCGGACACGTTTAACCCTTGCAACATCGACGCGGCGAGCTACGACTCGGCAAGCCAACGCATGTCCCAGTTTTTCTATGTTTACATCCTGCAGAGCGAGATCGAGCCGGAACATTTCTATCCTGGGTCGACCCAGGATTTGCCGAAACGATTAAGGGCTCACGATTCGGGTCGTTATTCACCACTCTTCCAAATGGAAGCCATGGCGCTTGAAAACTTACATTGCGTTTTCCGATCGGTCTCGCGCCGCACAATTCGATCGATATTTGAAATCAACGTCTGGCCGCGTATTTACTAGGGCGTTTGTAATTCGATGCACTAGCGGGAGCGTAATTCCCTTGCCTCGAATGTCCCAGAATGTGATTGGTGAACCGTCGCCTGTGATCCGAAATTCGGGGCATCACTTGACCGATCATTGATCACCGATCACTGTTCACTTCCGCGAAGCGTGGGCCTGTAGCTCAGTTGGTTAGAGCATGCGCTTGATAAGCGCAGGGTCACTGGTTCGAGCCCAGTCAGGCCCATTTTTTTCCCGGTTTTGCCATTTCCCCTCGTCCCGGCGCAAATCCGCTCTAAGCTAGGTAAAATCGCTCTAAAAGCGCACTAGCTCACGTTATCTCACTTTATCAGATGACAAGATATGCAGTATCATAAGGCAGTATCACATGGTTTAACAGCTTCCGGGGAATGGCCAGCGCAGCGCACAGAATCGCGCCAGTTTACAACGGAGGAAGTCGCAGCGGTCGCCCTCAGGCCAATGGCGGGATGCGGAGTTCGTTGATTTAGATGGATTGCGCGAGCGGTTTGGACTTAAACGAAGTCTCGCATACAAGCTCCTAAACGAAGGCGTGATTAAAGGCGTAAGCCTCAGAAGGCGCGGGTCACTTCGGGGCAAACGCCTTTTTGTCGTCGAGAGCGTGAGGGCATTTTTGAAAGGATGCGCGGATGACTAAAAAAAAAACGCGCCCGGCCAGTGCACCGAGCGCACAGACTACAGGCATAGGCATAACACACGTCCGACCGAAACGGGCAACGCCTGTTACAGGGCAAGGAACGTGGCGTGACGCTCATTCCCTACGATGACGTGGCCGCGTTCGTACGCTCGCAGATGGAGGCGCAGCAATGAAAGTCGAGCAAGAGCTGCTTTCGATGCGCCTCAAACCCGAGCAGCCACGGTAATTGTCCGTCGGGACTCGTGTTAGTCTGTGATGAGCCTTTGGGTTGTTCATCATCCGTTCTCCGCACCGGACATCATTTTGTCGCGCTTCGCGGCAGGACCGTGATGCGCAGGTTCGAAATCGGCAAAGATCACAAAATCACCCACTCGATCGGGAGAAGACCCAGAAAAACGTTGACCTGCAGTTCGCCACTCGAATCTCAGATCCATTCGAGCAGCGTGGCGCCCCAGGAGTAGCCGACTCCGAAGCCGACGAGCATCACGCGCATGCCGGCGCGGATCGCGCCCCGCGCCATCGCCCGGCGTAGCGCGATCGCGATCGTCGACGAGCCGGTGTTGCCGCAATCCGCCATGTCGATGACGAATCGCTCGGGCGGAATGCGGAGCTTTCGCTGGAGATGGGCGAGGATGAACGCGTTCGCTTGGTGCGGCACGAAGAGATCCACGTCGTCGACCTGGAGGGCCTTCGCCGAGAGCACGCGGCTGATCACCGCCGGCACTTCACGCAGCGTGAACGCAAAGATCTCGGCGCCGTTCAGGTACAGGTTGTTGGCGGTGCGCTCGTTCCCGCTGTCGTCGATCTGCACAGGGGCGTTCGGGTCGTACGCCTGTCGCATGCCGCCTGCGGGAACAATGAGGTTCGACGCGCCGCGCCCATCGGTTCCGTACACGAACGGGCCGGCCAGCCGTCCGCCCGTGGCGGACGCGTCGCTCGTCAACAGCGTGGCCGCCGCGCCGTCGGCGAGCACGCTCCGAACGCTCTTGTCGCGCGGGTTGAGGTACTTGCTGTACGTGTCCGCTGTAAGAAACAGCACGCGGTTCGCCTGCTCGGATTCGATCAGGCCCTTGGCCAGACCGAGGCCGTACACGTAGCCCGAGCATCCGAGATTGATGTCGACCGCACCGCAGTGCCTGGGCAGACCGAGGCGGTTCTGGATCACGCAGGCAGTGGTCGGCAGAAAGTAGTCCGGCGCCTGCGTGCAGTGGATCACGTAGTCGATGTCGGCGGGCGATGCGCGGCCCGACGCGAATAGCTTCGTGGCCGCCGCGACCGCGAGGTCCGACGCGCACTCGTCGCTCGCCGCGACATGCCGCTCGTCGACGCCCACGATTTCGTGAATCCGCGCGGGCGTCCACTCCGGAAACTGCTCGGCGAGCGCGTCGTTCGTGACGCGTGCCTCCGGCAGGTGATACTCGATGGCCTGAAGAACGGCGCGGTTCGACTGAGTCACGACGCTCCCGGGCCGGATTGGCGCGCTACGGCTTGAATCCGCAGAGGACGGCCAGATCGCTGACCTGACGGCAGGCGGCTATTTGCGCCGGCTCGAGCTGAACGCCGAGCTTTTCGTCCGCCATCGACATGAACTCGACGACGGCGATCGAGTCCCACCGCTCGACGGAATCGAGCCGCTCCTGGCCTTGCACGGTTCCCGGTGGCAGCGAAACCGTCGTTTCGAATTCGGAAAAAAACTCGGCGAGTGTCATCGCGTGAAAAATAGTAGACGGCTGAAGGGGCCGCTGCGCACATTGTTCAGACCTAACAAGTAGGTAAGCACAAACCAGGTGTGACTGGAGCGCTCGCCGATTCGGCAATAGACGACTGTGTCTTTGTCAGGGCTGACGCCGCACTGCTCGAAATAGATCTTTGCCAGTTCCGAGGCTGGCTTGAACGTGGCATCATCGTTTGTCGCCGTCTTCCACGGCATGCTTTGTCTCCGCGTATTTTGGAATCTCACGCGTCGCCGTAGAAAATGCAAGTGGTGTTCATAAAGCAGTATCAAACAAAAAATCGCGTGGCCTAAAAATAGTTCGTAACGCGTTATGTACGAGTAGTTTCGATCTGTTGACCATGCATCAGGGTCACTGGTTCGAGCCCAGTCAGGCCCATTGCATTTTTGAATTTTCATTTCCCATTTCGATCCATTCGTAGTCCGGCTGTTTTGCAGTGGCTGCACACTCATCGTGCTGTTTAAAACTGAAAGTAAACGAACGGTACGGGACCGGTCGCGGGAAACAGTTCCAGCGCCAGAAACGCCAAGACGTATGCCGGAATTTGAATACGCGCCGGTTGCAAGGCCAGGCGATCAATAAATTGACTGCGTTCCTGGGCGACGGTGAGAAACAGCGAAATGAAGATCAGCACGATGGCGCCGGTCGTGAGCAGGAAGTCCCCGGTTATATGCGTGGAGCCAAACAGCGCACACAAGACATATCCGCTGCTCTGAAGAGTTTTTCCACGAAAGAAAGGCGCGCTTAACACGAAGGCTGTAAACATTGCTCCGACGCTAAACGGCATGAACCAATGCTTCTTCATCACTTTGTCGATCGCTGTTCCTACTGTCGCCCGGTCGAAAAGACGGTGGCCGATTAGCAGAAGACCATGGTAGGCACCCCACATTACAAACGTCCAGTTCGCCCCGTGCCACAAGCCAACGAGCACCATCACAACAAACATGTTGCGATATAACACGACACGTCCCTTTCTGCCCCGACTGAGCGGCATAAACATATAGTCCCGCACCCACGTAGAAAGTGTTATATGCCACCTCTGCCAGAAGTCGGGTGGATTTCTCGCCAGAAATGGCCGCGCAAAGTTAAGTGGAAACTCAAAGCCGAGTAGCTTAGCGCAACCGCGAGCAATGTCGGTGTAACCAGAAAAATCGAAAAACACCTGCACAATAAACGCAAAACAACCCGACCATGCAGCCAACCAACCCGGATGCGACATCGGATCGTTGAAGTAGGAGTCGGACACCACAGCGAATCGATCGGCAAATACCATCTTCTTTATCAAACCAGAGAGGACAAGGATAATTCCACTTTGAACCATAATCGCGCCCGGAGACCTCCAAAACTGGATTTGCCAGATGAATTGCCGCGCACGAATAATCGGACCTGCGATAAGATGCGGAAAAAATGCGATGAAGAGCGCATAATCGATGAAAGTTCTGACGGCCTTCATTTTTCCCCAATAGACATCGAAAGTATAAGAAAGACTGGCAAAGGTATAGAAGCTGACGCCTACAGGGAGAATAATTTGCAAGACAACCGATGACTCAGGCACGTGAAGCAACGAAGCCAGCGAGCTTGCAAAAAAATCGTAATACTTAAAGAAACCAAGAATACCGAGATTAACTACCAAACTAACAACAAGTAACAGTTTCTTGCGTCGACCGCTGGCTGTCTCAAGCAAGATTCCGAGGTAGTAATCAACTATCGTAGAGGTAAGAATCAACACGATGAATCGCGGATCCCACCACATGTAAAAGACGTAACTCGCACCCAGGAGCAGGAACTTGCCAATGCGAAACGGGACGCTGTAAAACAGCGTAGCCACGATCAAGAAGAAGATCCAGTATTGAAAGCTGTTAAATAACATAGGATAGCTCGATTGATAGTTAGTTGGCTTCGTCCATTCGCCTATCACTCAAACCATCAT
>DATIOX010000161.1:0-11347 GCA_035472675.1 Candidatus Dormiibacterota bacterium | reverse complement strand
TCTAGGGTACTGGTCGCTTAGCGCGTATGCAAAACGGCGGGTGAAAGACGCCGTCAGCTTCATCGGCAAATTCGAAGCTGCTGTCGCGCATTATGCGGAACGTTATCACGTAGATGCCGTTCTATGCGGCCATATTCATAGCCCGGCCATTCGGGAATTTGGCAAGGTCACATATTACAACTGCGGTGATTGGGTGGAGAGTTGCTCGGCGCTTGTTGAGGGCGACGACGGGAGTATCTCGCTGGTCAACTATGATCCAGTCTCGGCAACTCACGCCGGAGGAGGGCAAACAGTCGATTCACCGGGGCGCAAAGAAAGTATGCTGACTAGTTAAGCCGTCGAAGCCGTCGATTCTTGTTATCGCTTTCCCGCTTTAACTTTTAACTGTTTGACGAACCACGCGGGCTTCCCCGGTTGTTACTGGATCGTCACGCCCTTTTGACAATTCGTAACCTGACGCATTGCACGGACGGGTTTATCGAATGTCAGCTATGAATGTGATCACAGTGAGGAGAACGGTCTTCAGAAGTGCAAACAAAAGATCGAGAGGGCGTCGATCGCTCCATGAATTAACCCGCGCCTACTTTGCGAGGGAAAACAGTTTGGAGTTTGTAGTCGAGGCGCTGTTCTTTGCGATAATCGTGGCGATCTCAGCCTGGCCAATCCTTTCAGCCGCCGGCGCACTGCACGAATTCTTCCAGCGCGCGGTGACTTAATCGTTAAGGTGGATCGGCTTCTCCTGAAGACGATGGAAATCGCCGAAGGCGCTAGTTGATTCCCGTTAACACATCGCCGCTGCTAAGACCGGCGGCAGAGCCGATTTCCCAACGGGTTGAGGACAACGCGTTCCACCTGCGTCTCGTTGCCAACGCGAAAATCTCGACAGCAAGCTCATCGCGTTTAGCATGTTGACCTTGTGCCAAACAACGGTCCAGTAGCAAATAATCGCGAAATTGAACGCAAATTTTTGCTTAGGCGGCTGCCCGATAAACTGAAGGGCTCGCGGTGCTATATTATCGAACAAGGTTATCTGGCGAGCGAACCCGCAGGCAGACAGGTCCGTCTCCGCAAAAAAGGCAACGCCGCAACGCTGACTTTCAAAGTGGGCCGCGGCAGCCACCGGGAAGAACGCGAGATCAGGCTTAGCCCAAAACAGTTCACCGCGCTTTGGCCAGGGACTGCCGGAAGACGATTGCGCAAGGTGCGCTGCGAAATTCCCTGGAAAAATCTAGTCATTGAGATTGACATTTATCAGAGCAGACACGCCGGTCTCGTAGTAGCGGAAGTGGAATTCCCCGACCGCGCCACCTGCCGAAAATTCAAGCCGCCTTCCTGGTTTGGACGGGAGGTAACCGGCGAAAAACGTTACAGCAATGTGCGACTCGCCAATGAGTAAGTAGGAAAGCTTATGGGCTTCCGTTTGAAATTACGCGAACCACTGCCAGACGGACTGAAAAGAGTCTTCCGGGAACAGATCGAATCCGCTCTGGAGTTGTGTCGGCACCCGGCAAAACAACGGGGTATCACCGTACACGAAGTGCGTAAGCACCTTAAAAAGCTGCGGGCGGCGATGCCTCTTGCCATTCCCGAAGTTGGCAGGGACCGGCATAAGCGTGAGGACCGCTGCGTGCGCCGAATCGGACGGCTTGTTTCGGACTTGCGCGATGCGCAAGTGCGGCTGCAAACACTTATTCAATTGCGCGACGAGACTGCAAAAGGGCCACACGACAGCCCATTTCCGCGCATCGAAGAATTATTGTCGCTGGAACGTGAAAGTTTTTCCGCGGCGTTTGCCGGCTGGCAAAAACAAGCCATTCCACAACTGGAACGCGTGGAAACGCGTCTATTGAAATGGCCGCTGGAGGGTTTGACCTGGAAGCAAGTTTACGGTGCGGTGGGAAAGATCTACAAGCGAGGCCAACGCCGCCTCGCAAAAACAATTAACGACCCGGATCCGGAAAATTTTCATGCCTGGCGCAAGCGAGTGAAAGATCTCTGGTATCAGTTGCGCATTTTGCAGCCGCTTAATCGCGTGGTTCTCACAGAGATGGCCCACGACGCGGAAATTCTGGGCGAGTTACTGGGGCGCGAGCACGATTTGAATTTTCTTTGGGCGCGCCTGGAGAAGGAAAGCAGTGATGAAGCGCTCCGCGATGAACTCGCGCAACTCGAGAAGCTAATCCGTAAACGAGGCAAACGATTGCGCACAAATGCGCTCGAACTCGGACGACGTTTCTACGCCGAGCCCGCGAAGGCTTTCGCTAAACGGATCTCGATCTTCGTGGGTAAACGGAAATGAGCGATTCCTTACTGGTCTTGGTAGCAGTCGAGGTACTTGATTCCGGACCCAGTGTTGAAAATGACCACGCGTTCACCGGAACCAATTTTGCCAGCGGAACGGAGCGACTTTAGAGCAGCGAAGCACGCGGCCGCTTCGGGCGCAACGAAGAGACCCTCGCTTGATCCTACTTCGCGGGCTATTCGGATCATTTCTACGTCATCAATAGCGATGGCGCCGCCGTTCGATTGACGAAGGATGTTCAGGATGAGGAAATCACCGATCGCTTTGGGAACACGTAGACCAGAGGCGATCGTGTGCGCCTCGAGGAATTCTCCAGCGGTTTTTTCTCCGGCTTCAAACGCACGGACGATTGGCGCGCAACCAGTGGCTTGCACCGCGAACATGCGAGGGCGCTTTTTCCCGATCCAGCCAAGCGCCTGCATTTCATCGAACGCTTTCCACATTCCGACGAGCCCCGTACCGCCGCCGGTTGGATAAAGAATTGCATCGGGCAATCGCCAGTTGAATTGCTCCGCTAGTTCGTAACCAAGCGTCTTTTTTCCCTCGACGCGATACGGCTCCTTGAGCGTGGACATGTCAAACCAGCCTTCCTTCGCTTTCCGCCGCGCGATCTCGGCCCCGCAATCCGTAATCAATCCGTCAATCAACGTCACATGAGCGCCCAACTCACGACACTCGATGATGTTTGCCTGCGGCGTATCGCGCGGCATGAAGATGTGCGCTTCCAGACCGGCGCGAGCCGCGTATGCAGCAAGCGCTCCGCCGGCGTTGCCGGCGCTGGGGACGGCGAGTTTGGTTGCGCCGAGATGTCTTGCCATGGATACGGCGACACTCATCCCACGCGCCTTAAAACTCTGTGTTGGATTTAGCGATTCGTCCTTGATCCAGAGGTCGATGTCGTCGCTAAATTTTTCTGCTCGCAATAGTGGTGTTCCCCCTTCGCCTAACGAGACCGGCTTAATATCGCCGGGCAACGGCAAAACTTCGCGATAGCGCCATAAAGATTTCTCGCGTGTCGCCAGTGTCTCGCGCTTCAGCGTCCGACCCGCAGCGGCGAGATCGACAATCGCAAAAAGCGGTTTACTGCAGGAAAGACAGAGATTCTGCAGACGCGACCACTCGTGCTGACGGCCGCATGCGCTGCATTCAAGGCGCGTGACAAACATGGGACAATAAAGCGTAGCACCTTTGCGGCTTGTGGTAGATTTGACGCGATGGATTTGATGACACTGACTGAAATTCGCCGTGCGGCGCAGAATGGCGGGGTGCCTGCGCGCGTACATGTGCAGGTAGAAGCGGCCACTGCAAAGACGCAACGCGAAGGGAAGCCATATTGTGAATTGGCTTTGGCAGATGCGTGCGATCGGATGACGCTACGGGTATGGAGTGATCATCCCGCTTACAAATCATGTAGCGCATTCACCACTGAAAGTTTCATCGAACTCACTGGCGACTTTCGTGTACACCCGCAATACGGACTCGAAGCAGAAAAGTGGATGGTACGGCCACTCTCTGACCAGGAGAAAAAAGAATTGTTGGAAGGACCGGCAGATTTGCGCGCTAAGCAAGCATCTGACTGGGAATTTATCGTGCAGTCCATTGCCACGATTGTTGATCCTCGCCTTCGCGCATTGTCCGAAACATTCGTCAACAAGTGGGGCGACCGATTTCGTCGCGCCGCCGCAGCTCGCAAATATCATCATGCCCGGCGCGGCGGCCTCGTCGAGCACACGGCGCAAATGATGCGGCTGGCGAGGGCCATCGCGCCTCTCTATTCGCAGTTAAACATTGATCTTTTGATCGCTGGCATTATTTTTCACGACTCAGGTAAGCTTTGGGAAAACCAGTTTTCTGAAACCGGCTTCGTTATGAGCTACGACGAGCTTGGTGAATTGGTCGGTCACATTTCGATCGGGCTCGAGATCGTCAATTCGTTGTGGCAAAAGCTCGCCGCCGAAAACGCAGATGTCTGGAAAACGTATCGACCACCCTCGGAAGATGTGCGCATACATCTTCTTCACCTTATTGGTTCACATCACGGTGACAAGCAATTGGGTTCGCCTGTTGATCCAAAAACGCCGGAAGCAATGGCGCTCCATTACATTGATAATCTCGACGCCCGTCTGGAAATGTTCGCCGCAGGTTACACCACCGCAAGACCGCTGGCGGCGCGCATTTTTGATCGCGTGCGGCCATTGCCGGGAAATTTAGTTAAATCGCTGGAGAAATTTCAGCAGTCCGCCGTGCGAGACCCAAGAGACGAACTTTTGTGATGCGATACGAACATACGCAAATCGGTTATTTAATGGTCTGCGTCCTGTTTGGCGCGGCTATTTTTGTTGCGGTAACGAGCAGCGTTTCGCCATTCGATCGGATCGCTCTCCTGATGAGTGCAACGATCGAAGTGATTCTTCTCATTTGCGCGATCGTGTTTACCAAACTGACAATCAAGATCGATAGCGAAACTTTGCAGGCATGTTTCGCAATGGGACTCATGTGCAAAAAAGTGCCGCTAGCGGAGATCGCTACATGCGAACCAATTCGCATTCATTGGTGGTACGGCTGGGGAATTCACCTCACGCCGTACGGCTGGCTCTATAACGTCTCAGGATTGGACGCGGTGGCGATCACATTGCGTGACGGCCGGAAATTTGCGTTGGGTACGGACGATCCTCAAGCGCTTGTCGATGCACTCGTGCGTTTGATCAGCCGCATCTACCGCGATTAATCCACGGGCCTCACAAAGATGGAGGGCGGAGCTTTGCGACGCCTAACGAGCATTCGACAGGCCATATTCATGCAGGCTCGCGGGGCTCGCCCCTCCACCCGCATTGCATTCAGTTGCTATTTCGCCAGTTCGCGGAACCAATGCAATGCAATCGAGGTTTGCGCGTCATTGACCTCGTGCCCGCCGCGGAAAGTTTCGGTTCGAATCCGCTTAAAGCCGGTTCGCTTGATCAAACCCAAGACGGCGTATTGCTGCTCCACGGTCGCGATTCTGTCCTCGTGCCCGGCACTAACATAAATTGGCGTATTAAGAAAGTCTGCGCCGGGCTGCAACCTCGCATATCCGTCGCTAAGGTGGTCTTCATTCGCGCCGGTCATGTAAATCCCGATGATGTGACAACCGTTTCTCGCGAGAAACGGCGCAACATAACCGACGCCTTTGCCTCCCCCGGAAAACCCTGCGCACGCCATGGGCCACTTCTCCGACCCAGCAAAACTGCGGTGAAGCGCGTCGATGGCAGCCAATGTCATGGACTCCCGCCATGCCACATTGTCGTTCTTCGCATGTTGCGGGCCGTCCCCCGCGAGTAACACCCAGCCTTCAGAAAGTCCGGCCCTCTGGTAAAACTGAACGAGATCATTTCGATTCTGACGTTTGAAATCGCTCGTGGAGCACGGTATCAAAACAGGCCAGCTCTTCGTTGGATCAAAATTTGCAGGCGTTGCCAGCACAGCCACTGCATATGCCGGAACCGGATTACCGCCTTGCCCGGCATATGATTTTTCAAGTGCGCTCAGGGGAACATTGGCTTGGACGGTTGAACCTGGAGAAAACGGAACACCCCCGAATTTGAAAGAACCTCCGGCCCCACCTGCGACTAACGCCGAAAGGACGTTCAGCGTTACGAAGATCTGGGTAGCTATGATTAATCTCTTCAAAAATATACGTATCAAACCAAACCTTCTCGCCTTGCGGTGAAGTGTCAACGGTCCAGTTAACGCGAAATGGCAATGCCAGTTCGATGAAAGCTTGCGGTTACTGGCACTTGCTTAATGAGCACTGTCGGATCGTCAAAGGCGCCGCTTCGCCTCGGCGAGATACGACTCGTCGATTTCAAACCCTATGAATTTTTTCACGCCACAGCGCTGCGCAGCAACTGCTGAATTTCCAATGCCGAGAAACGGATCGAGCATCGTTTCGGTTCGTGAAACGCCGTGCAGTTTGATGCACCATTCGGCGAGCTGAACCGGAAACGTCGCCGGATGCGGTCGCTCCTTTGCACGGCTCTGAATCGTCTCGTAGGGAATGAACCACGTGTTGCCACGGCAGCGTAGATCGCTCCCACGAGCATGCGACCAGCGCGCGATGTTGCTTTTGTCCTGGTAGGGTACTCCGAGGGCGAGCCGCTCGATTTCAACTCGTCCGAACTTCGTAAAGTGAAAAATGTGCTCGTGGCAATCGTTAAGAAACCGCTTCGAATTGATTGGCTTGAAATGACCAAACGTTTTTACCACTGCCTCGACCCTCACCTGGCGCTTCGCGTCCGCCTCTCCTTGGCGAGGGAGAGGATTGAGGTGAGGATCGTTCCGTCTAGTGTCGATCGTAATCGATTTGATCCAGTGAATCGTGTTCTGCAAAAGAAATCCGCCCGAGGCGGACGTCAGCTCGATCACGATTTGGTGGGGCAACATCGGATTCGATGGCGCGGAGCCGACGTTCAGAAAAAAAGATCCGTTCGATCGTAGAATTCGTCGAATTTGTGCTGCCCATTTGGCACACCATTTCAAATACGATTGTCGATCCTGCCGGTCGGCATATTGTCTGTAGCCAATTCCGAGGTTGTAGGGTGGTGAAGTCACAACAAGATCGACACTTTCGTTGGTCAGTCGCGACATTCCTTCGACGCAATCTTGCCGGCGAAGATCAAACTGAGTCATTGACTGAGAATTTGGGCGTGATTGAGGCGTTGTACAAGCTGAAAATAGCGTGCTTTCTGTAGTGACAGCCGTGTCGGCTGCGAAATCCAAGCTAATACAGGCGGTAACCCTGCCTTTCCAGTCTGCCCGACGCAGCCTGCGCTCCCAGATCCAAACTCGCACCTTGCGCGAATTCGTTTATTCTCTATCGATGTCGGACAAGCCTTCAAAATTGAAGATCGCCGACCGCGAGTTCACCTCGCGTTTGCTGGTTGGTACAGGCAAATTCGCGTCGAACGAATTGATGCGCGACGCGCTCATTGCCAGCGGAACGGAACTGGTAACCGTGGCGCTGCGACGCGCCGATATTTCAGGCAAGCACGATCCCTTTGCAAACATTCTCGATTTTATCGATCCGAAACACTTTCTCCTCTTGCCGAACACCAGCGGCGCGCGCAACGCAGACGAAGCGGTTCGCCTGGCGCGGCTAGCCGCAAGCGCTGGCTTGCCAAAATGGATCAAGCTCGAGATTCATCCAGACCCGCGCTATTTGCTGCCCGATCCGGTGGAGACCCTCGCTGCCGCGGAAATTTTGGTCAGGGAGGGATTCACGGTTCTTCCCTACATCAATGCGGACCCGGTCCTGGCGAAACGATTGCAGGACATCGGGACCGCAACAGTGATGCCGCTCGGTTCGCCAATCGGCAGTAATCGCGGGATCGAGGCGCGTGCGCAAATTGAGATCATCATCGAGCAAGCGACAGTGCCGGTCGTCGTTGATGCCGGGCTGGGCGCGCCGAGTCACGCAGCTGAAGCGATGGAGATAGGCGCCGACGCGGTGCTGGTTAACACCGCAATCGCAATTGCTTCCGATCCCGTTCGCATGGCGAAAGCGTTTAAAAAAGCCATTGAGGCAGGTCGCGAAGCACGAGAAATCGGATTAGCCGAAAAACTGGACGCCGCGGCAGCGACCAGTCCGTTGACAGGATTTCTGACTCGATAGTTTCCAAGGGTCACGCAGCGCGCAGCGCGACCAAATCCCGCTACAGTGTCGTCTCACTTACGAGCGCTTCTCGATGTCTGATGCCGCGTCTCGTCTCTTTCTGCAATCGTTTCAGGCGGCTCGACAATGCGGCCTTTGCCGCGGAATTCATGCGATCGATAAACAGAATCCCATTGAGATGATCGCCTTCGTGTTGAATCGCGCGGCCAAGAAATCCGCTCGCTTCGATTTCGATTGTGCGGCCTTTCAAAGTCTGCGCGCGCACAATCACTGACTTCGCCCGTTCGATCTCGCCGGTGATTTCCGGAAAACTTAAACAACCTTCTACTCCCACCTCGTTTGCGCCACGCAGCTCAATTTCCGGATTGATTAACACCAGCGGCATCGCCGCCTTGGGATCGACGTCTTTGCCGTCCAATTTCAAAGTGCTCGGCCGATCTTCGACTAGCGAAACGTCGAGCACGGTGAGCTGCAAAGCTTCACCGATCTGCTGGGCTGCCAGGCCCACGCCATTCGCCGCGTGCATCGTCTCGATCATGTTTCCGGCCAGCTCGCGAACCCGATCGTCTATGTTCTCGATCGGTTTGCCTTTGGCCCGCAGGATCGGGTCGCCGTACTCCAAGATCTGCAGGATCACTTCTCTTCCCGGGTAAACGCCGGCAAATTTCTCACGCCGGCCAGCTTTAACGCGTCCATGACTTTGATAATCGTGCCGAAGGAGGCTTTCTTGTCCGCTTGAAGCGCAAGCGTGGACTTGCGGGTCTCCGGCAGATTACGCACAGCGCCTTCCAGTTCATCCGCGCCGATTGCTCGTCCGTCCAGTTTGATCTCGTCATTTTGATCAATGCTAACGATAGCGTGTTCAAGCTCAGCAGGCTGTTGCTTTGCCGTTTTGGATTCCGGCAGATTAATCTGAACTTCGGGCTGGTCTTTCTTAAAAGTTGTAGAAACGACAAAAAAGATCAGCAGGATGATAAGAATATCGACGAGCGAAACGATGATTATGACCGGCGCCCTTCGTTTTCGTACTGCAAACTTCATCGCGTGAAATGCGCCGCACCTCTTACGCTACCGGGGTCGAAATCGGCATCGAGCTGCCGGTAGATGCTTTCGCCGGCGCGAATTCGCGCGAAGAGCGGCCGTAATAGCATTTGTTAATCAATTCGACGACCAGCGTTTCCATCTCCACCGACATCACTTCAACTTTTCTCGAAAAATAGGTGAACCCGATCAGCGTCGGCACAGCGATCGAAAGGCCGAATACGGTTGCATTCAACGCTTCGGCGATGCCGCGCGAGATCTGACGCGTATCCGATGCGCCCGAGCTCAATCCGAGCTGGGAAAAGACGTGCACCAGTCCCGAGACCGCGCCGATCAGGCCGAGTAGTGGCGCAATTCCCACAATGACTTCGAGAATGATAAGACCTTTTTCCAGACGCACCATCTCGTGACGCGCACGTGTTTGAACCGCTTCCACGTTTTCCGAGCGTGGACTGCGTAAATATTGCAATGCCACGCGAGCGATCCGCGCCAGTGACGAACCATCGTGATGAACGATGCGCGACAGCCGTTCCGGGCTTTCACCTGGGGCCAAACGCTCTATTTCGCTCTCGATCAAAGGCGGCAAGACCTTGTTGCGCCGCAAAGCGAGGCCGCGCAAAATCATTATTGTTACCGAGACAATCGAGCACGCCAGCAACGGCCACATGAAAAGGCCGCCCTTCGCGAAGAATCCAAACACGGTATTCACGGTTTCCGGAGTCTCGATAGTTATCGCGGCCGTGATCATCCGTTTGGATAGACAGTGAAGCCGAGCCCTTCCATTTCCAAGCCCTCAGGCGGCAAAGCATTCGCCACATCTTCAGGAATCGGCGGAAGTTCCGCTTCGAGCACCGATTGCACACAAATGTTCGCGAAAGCCTCGTTTGAACTGTTCTCAGTAATTTTCAGATCCTTCACTTTTCCGCTTCGATCGACGTAAAATCGGACACGCAGAGTGCCGATGTTGGCTAAATCCCTCCTGTGATCCATAAACGCATACCAGCGCGACCCGATTGAATCGATGACGATCTTCTGATATCGACCAAGCGGCGTGCCTAACGCATTCACAGCGGCGACCCCGTGATTAGTGATGTTGCCGGCGACATGGGTCTTCTCCTTCAGGCGCCGATACGCAGATCGCGGCTGCGACGCTGCGGTCGGGCGCTCAAGTGCAGCAACCGACCTCTGAGTCAATAATGCAAACTGCTCAGCGCCGGTAATTGGTTCTGGCTGCGGAGCGGCCTTTTGCTCTGGTTGTTGCGACACAGCGGTTGCCTGCTGCGGCTGCGCTCCCTTTGTATCCAGTGCGTATGGATTTGTCTCAAAATCCATTAACGGCCGTTCTTTGCCGGTCTGCGACGGCAACGGCAATTCCCCAGTGGCAGCTAACTCGCTCGCTCCAATCGAATTGGCGTTCGATTCAAATGTTTTCTCTTTGGGTTCGGGTGCTTTTTTCGATTCATCCGTCTCTACAAATGCGGAATTTTTCGGAGCGGCTGGCGACAGATCGACGAACGTGAGTTCAGACGGCTTGTCCTCCATTGGGGTGGCTGGCGAGAAAACGCCGCTATAGGCAGCGAGGAACAGCGCCACGAGCAGATGAATAAGAATCGCAGCGAGCAGCGCCAAGAAAACCGTTCGTCTCTCATATTCGTGATCCCGAAAGCTTTCGGAGTTGCCCGGCTGGGCGAACATAATGTCAGCCGTCGTCATGAGAGCGGTTTCTCAGTGGTCACAAAAAATTAGGCTTAGGGCTTTCTCAGCTTAAGGCTGGAACATTATCTCAGCCCAGGGTTGCTGACAACTTGAGGTGGAGGTTAGGCTTCTAGCCTGACCCGGCAGGCGGGCATTTTGCCTGCCTTCTCGCTCGGCAGGGGAGCAGCCTACCGGCCGGGATCGGCTCGGAAACCTATCTTCCCAAAAACCATTCGCGCATGGTGAAACAAGTATTGCTGCGCGTAACCGCCGTGCTCGCCAAAATATGCTTCCGAAAATTCGCGCAGCCGTGGTTCCGTGATTTTCTTCCGCGGAAAATATTGTCGTTTCAAAACTCTCTCGATCCAGACATCGATCGGAAATGCGCGCAGCCGCTCGTAGGCAAACAGCATTACGCAGTTGGCTATCTTCGCTCCCACGCCGGGCAACGAGCACAACTTTTCTCTAAGATCGGGATCGGAAAGAGCCGACCATGATTCCAGATCACGTTCACCTGAACTGACAAGGCGAGCAGTCGCGAGTAGATTTTTGGCGCGATAACCTAGCGCGCATTCGCGCAAATCACTCTCAGTAGCTCGGGCAATTCGTTGCACTGGCGGAAATGTGTAAACCACATGATTACTGACTTTTCGTCTGTCACC
>DATIOX010000160.1:0-3590 GCA_035472675.1 Candidatus Dormiibacterota bacterium | reverse complement strand
AACTCGGTCTGGGCGGCGGCGTTAATTCTTTCCAGTTTTATGGCGGGTCTGGCGCTAGGGAACGCGATCGCCGCAGCATCGAGAATTCGGCGATGGCGACCGCTTCATCTTTACGCCTTGCTGGAGGTGCTGGTTGCTTTGCTTGGTTGCACAATTGTTTTTGGTCTTCCGGCGCTAGGCGGATTGTTGCGACCTGTGTGGCAAATGCTCTGGAATTATCAGCCCACGCTCCTCGGACTGCGATTCATAGTGTCTTTCCTGATTCTACTTCTGCCAACAACGGCGATGGGCCTGACGCTCCCGGTGTTGATCGAAGATCCAATGTTGCGAGAAACCAATTTTGGGCGCGCGATTGGTTTTTTATATGGCTCGAACACGTTAGGCGCGGTGGTTGGCGCTGTGCTCGGAGAAGGTTATCTCATCGCGGCGTTTGGCCTTCAAGGCACAAGTTTGGCTGCGGGTTTGGCGAGTTGCATCGCTGCCGGGGCGGCTTTGTTGATCGCGAAATACAAAGGTGAGACAAACGCGCATCTATTTGAGCGAACGTTTCCGCTTCGCTTGGATGTGAGATATCGGCCACCATGGCGAATGCTTTTGGTCAGCTTTGGCACCGGTTGCATTCTTCTAGCGCTGGAAGTGATTTGGTTCCGGTTTCTGCGGCTGTATGTCGCTTCGTCGTCCACGGCATTTGCCGTGATGCTCGCCGTTGTGCTGGCGGGAATTGGATTGGGTGGAATTGCTGCCGGTGCAATTCACCGTCGCGTGGCCCCAGTGAATCAATTGCTCCCCGTCATGTTGTTGGTAGCAGCAATTACAACGCTTCTTTCATATTTGTTTTTCCCAGCGGAGGTCATTCAAACGGGCACGAGCGCGTTTAATGTCACTTGGCGCCAGGTCGGACTGCTCTCCCTGGCACTAATGTTCCCTGCCGCCTTTCTGTCGGGAATTTTGTTTCCATCGATCGTTGCATGTGTTCAAGCAAACGTGGAAAACAGGATGAATAGCGCTGCGGTCACCACGTTGTTCAACACGGCTGGAGCAGCAGCCGGCCCACTGATCGCAAGTTTCATCCTTTTGCCGGGCATCGGCTACCAATGGAGTCTCATACTCTGCGCTGCGGGCTACGTTCTGCTTGGCATTTTTGTGAGCGAACGCTCGAGTTGGTCAATTCGGCGGCTAATCGGTCTAGTTAATATCGCACTTTGCGCGGGGGTCATTCTTCTTCTCGCAGTTTTTCCGTACCGGCGGGCTGAGACCCACTTCGCTCATGCAAGGCGCTTTCTTGGTCATTTGATCCAAAAGGTCGAGGGACCGTCCGACACCTATCAGTTGCTGCGGTACGATCTTTTCGGCGAACCTTATTACTACCAGCTCGTGACCAGCGGGTTTTCGATGTCCGGTACCAGCCCCCAGAGTCAGCGCTACATGAGGTTGTTCGCATATCTTCCGCTGGCTTTTCGCCCTGAATCAAGAGACGTGCTGCTTATTTGTTACGGATGTGGCGTCACGGCGGACGCGTTTGTTCACGAGTCGAGTCTCAAGCAGATCGACATAGTGGACATATCGAAGGAGGTGTTTGCTCTCGCTGATTCCTATTCTGGCATCAATTACTCGAATCCGCTGCGCGATCCCCGCGTGCACGCGGTCGTCCAAGATGGCCGGTTTTTCCTCGAAGCCAGCCCCCGGCAATATGACATTATTTCCGGAGAGCCCCCGCCGCCAAAGGTGGCCGGATCAGTTAATCTTTACACCCAGGAATTCTTCTCCCTGATGAAGGGCCGACTGACGGAGGGCGGGATTGCTACTTTTTGGCTGCCGATCAATCAGCTGAAGGTGGACGAAGCAAAAGCAATCCTTCGCGCGTTCCACAATGTGTTTGCGAACGCATCGGTCTGGGCCAGCGCGGATGAGCAATGGATCATGATGGGAATCAAGGGCCAGGGTCGCGCGATGAAGCAAGAGGAGATTGGCCGGTTATGGAGCGACCCAACTACCAATACAGATTTAAATCGTATCGGCATCGAGGTTCCCCAACAATTGGGCGCGCTTTTCCTGATGGATGGCGAGGAAATTAATCGCGTCACACGTGATGTCGCACCTTTGACAGATTTTTACCCGAAGCGCCTATCCGATGCGCCTTGGGACAAACAAGCAAGCGAACGCTTCGCCTTGACTTATATGGATGCTCCATCTGCAATTCACCGATTTCTTGAATCTCCATTGATCGGCCGAATTTGGCCGGATCGGCAGGACGAATCATTAAAGTCATGCTTTGTTTTTCGCCAAACTCGATATCGGTGCGGAACAGTTGAGCGCTGCAACGCGCTGGCCGAGCTCGATATTTATCTGCGCCATTTCCCCTTACAAACGCCGGTCTTGGAAGTTCTGGGCAGCGATGAATTTCGGCTCGCCATCGCGGAGCGGGTTGCGCGCAAGTCGGAGACGCCCCTGGCCGAAATCATACCGGATCTAATTGCAGGAGCGCTGGCCCGACGAAATATCGATGAGGCGATTCGATTACTAGAGAGTGAGAATGCTCGCGGCAGGTTTGGCCTCAACGACACATTCCTACTTGCCTATCTCTACTGTTTGAACGGCAGCGTGCAGAAAGCGGAAACGCTCGCCGCGAACAACGCCGCGTTAATCAAGAGAAACTGGTTTGTCGATTGGCTTTGGGAAAAGTTGGAAACCGATTTCGGATTTCATCCCCCTCCCGAATGAACACGATGGCGTTAAAGAACCTTGCGAATCACGCGAACGTTACAATCACGAAATCGAGCGACGAATCAACGTGAAGGCCGAAGGCTGAATCGTCGCAGCTTGTCGTTACACCCATTCGGGTCAACGTGATCACATTCGTTTTAATCCACGGCCGAAATTGTCTCTGGAATCCGTGGCGATTCGTGGGTGACGGGAGTTCAAAAAAACTTTGAAAAAAGTGAAAAAAAAGCTTGTCAGCCCCTGACGCGTTCCATTAAACGGGGAGTTGACGCGACAAGTATGTCCGGAAAGCCGTTCAAAAAAACTTTGAAAAAAGTGAAAAAAAAGCTTGTCAGCGCCATAGATGTTTAATAAGCGTGTCAAAACCTAACCAAACCAATGGAGAAACTAATGACTAAAAACGTGCTAAATAAACTCGGATTCCTTGGCGCCGTCTTTGCGGCGGCCGTGGGATTTCCTTTAATTTTTGCATCAACCGCATCCGCTCAGTTGCCCGCACCGGCCGTCCCGGCTCAGCCGGGTGCGCCTGCGCCCCAGGCTGAGGTCGAGCGCGTCATCGTGACCGGTTCGAATATTCCCACGGCGGAAGAAACCGGCCCGAACCCGGTGGACACCTATCGTCCGCAAGACATCGAGAAGCTGGGTATCCGTAACGCAACCGACCTGACCACGTTTATCCCGCAAGAGGCGGGCGGCACCGTGAACCAGAACATCGCCAATGGCGGTGACGGCACCGTGCAACTCAATCTGCGCGGCCTGCTGCCGAAAGAAACCTTGATCCTGATAGACGGCAAGCGCATCGCACAGGCTTCACTATTCGGTGGCTACGACATCCAGTTGATTCCGTTCTCGATGATCGATCACATCGA
>DATIOX010000159.1:0-18327 GCA_035472675.1 Candidatus Dormiibacterota bacterium | reverse complement strand
CCCGATCACGCCAAGAGTTGCGTCTATCTTCGCATTGACAATGTCGATCTTCCCTGTGAACTGGGCGCTGCCCGTAAGATGCACAGGAATTCCCGTCGTCAATCGCTGGAGATCGGGCGCAGTCCCTGAAATTTCCAGAGTCGCAGGAGTTCGGCCGAAATCTTCGATAACCGCAGGCAACTCCGTGGTCCCGTGAAGATGAAACTCGTTCTTGTCCTGGAGGATGTCGGCCGATCGCAAAGTCGCTCTGCCCTGGTCGGCCGAAACTTCAACAAAGCCACGATCGAAATGAATCTCTGGCCGATCCATATTGCTGATCCGCAACGACGTCGTTCCGTTCCATGTGCGCGGCTGATCGATCGCACCCCCCGCGTCCAGCGCGAGCCGCTCAATTTCGCCGGAAAGATAGCCGTCCGGCAAAAGCAAGAATTTGTTCAATGACTCCGCATCAATTTGTTGTCCGGTGACGTTTATTTTCGCGTTCAATGACGATGCCGTTTCAATCAGTCCAGCCGACGCGGATAATTGCCCGCCACCGATTGCGCAATTGAGTTTGAGTCCCAGCGTTTTCGTATCGATGCGTGATGCATCAACTTTTAAGAAACGAATCTGTTCCTGGTCGCTCAGAACCACATCACGCAGAACAAGATTCTTGTTTGCATAAGACGTTTGCCCCGAAATTCTGGACCAGCTATCACCGGATGGAAGCTGCAGTTCTCCGACCCGCACTTCGCCAGGGCCGCGCGGGTTCAACTCAAGATCAACCCCTTCGACGATGAAGTCGTTGGGATCGGCTCTGATAACAAGTGTCGCGTTTGCCAGTCGAATCCGCTCGGGAAATAGCGAAGGTAATTTTGGCTTTTGTTTCGGACGCGGTTCGCGCGGCGGCGCTTTCGCAGGGTTTAAGACAATCTGCGCTGAGCGCGCCTCGACGTCTTGCAAAAAATACGACAGCCCATGCCGCGCGAGTCCGAGCAGATTGTAATCAACATACAAGTAGTCGATATCAATCGATTCGATCCCGGATGCTCCGGTCGGTATGGCGCGAAGGTTTCGTACAGTGAGATGACTGAAAGGATTGCCTTCCAGACGAAAATCGATTTTCAAATTTTGTCCGGCAGCGTACCGAAGTACGATCTGCCGTCCGATTGCCAGCAAAATAGGGCGATGAAGAACGATCAAGAACGCCGCGCATACAACGAGGCCGACCAAAACACGATGCCAAATCCGACCCGGGCGCCGCGCCTCTTTCTGATCGTTTTCGGCCACCAAAACGATTGTAGTGCCACCTCCTGAGAGAGCAAATATCAGATTCCGTGCCGACCTTCGACTTCATCGTTGCGTGCGGAAACCTATGGCGTGACGCTTTCCAAGTTTCTGAATAATGAATCCAGACAAGCTTTTTGATTATCTTGAGGGCAGGTTGCCCGCAGCGGAGCGCGCCGCGCTGGAGGAGCGATTGATGTCGGACAAGCAATTGCAGCGCGAGCTGGCGGTGGCGCGACAGATTCATGCCGGAATGCGCGGCGATTCTCGCGAAGTTCTGTTGCCCCCACGACCCGATGTGACGGAGCAAGGGCGTAAGATGGCGCTTCGAGTAGGCACAGCGTTCATTGTTCTCATGGCTGTCAACGTCGGAATCGGCCTCTGGCTAATCGCGAGACACGAAACAAAGAACCCGAATCGCGCGTTGCTTGAAAGGCAAATGCGAGAGCAGATCGCAAATTCTTTGGAGCACGCAGCGGCGAGATTCACACCTGGCCCGCTGGGTGTCGGGGAAATTACGGTTCCTGCGGCAGCCGGGAAACTGGAGGTAGTTGCTGATCAGGTAGTCGCGATCGCATCGCGATTCGGCGGTTCCGCTACAAAAGGTCTTGAGGACCGGGGACGGCTTAGTGTTCTTGTCGATGTTCCATCAAATCGCGACCCCGAATTTCGCGCGGCGATTTCGTCGATGGTAGGGGAAGCGCTGCCGTCGTCGGCGACCCCGGCTACAGCCTCGCAAGCGTCGGGATCACCTGCCTTCGCTAAAGCTACGGCGGACAAGTCGACTCCGGCTACAGCAACGCAAGAACCGGAATCGACGATCCCGGCTACAAGTGAGAAGAAAAGTTTTGTTATTCAAATCGTAGAACAATCGGCGAAGTCAGATTGATCGTTTCGCTCCGGAGCGTCTAACAAAAGGAAACGAAGATAACAAGGGATACCAAATCGATCACACCCTTAGTTTTCTCGGTTACCTTAAATCTTGCCGTCATCTCATGATTGCCATTACGTTCGCTTTACCAGCGGAGAGTCAGGAGTTCTTGCGTTCGTTAGGCAATAAATCCCGTGGCCATCGCAATGGCATCCGGATAATTCGAGGTAAGGTCGACGATCGGACGATTGAAGTGTTTCATACTGGCGTTGGAAAAAACGTTTGCCGGGAGCGCGTGGGAAAATTTCTGCAAGACCAGCATTTCGACTATCTGATCAGCGCCGGGTTTGCAGGCGCGCTCAACGATCAACTGCAACTTGGCGATCTGTTGCTTGCGAAAAATTTCTCGACTGTTCGGCTGGAGGAAAATTTCTCCCTTTCGAGCTTTCCGATTCACATGGGTGATCTTCTAACCATACCTGCGTTAATCGATTCCCGTGGGGAACGAAACAAACTTGCGCTCACGTCGGGAGCCGTGGCAGTGGATATGGAGACGGAATTCATCGCGCGCGCCTGCGCCGCTCATGGGATTCCGGTCCTTTCACTTCGTGTAATCAGCGACACACCGAAGGAACTTTTCCCAGCTCCAGCGAATGTCCTTTTCGACATCGAACGACAGCAAACTCGGATGCCGAAGCTGGCGGCGTACCTTGTTGCGCATCCACATCGTATCCCGCGCCTGCTTCAGTTCGCTCGAAGAATTGCACACGCGAGAAAGACTCTGGCGGATGCGCTCGTTGGCTTTGTACGCGGCTACAGTTGTGCCGGTTCGATGTGAACGAGCACGTCGGCAATGCGCGAGTCGCTTTGCTGGATTGCGTTTTTTACTTGATGGGCAATCTGATGGCCTTCGTGCACAGAGATTTTGCCATCCACTCCAACGTGCAGATCGACATAAAACTCCAAACCCATTTTGCGAGCGCGGCATTTTTCAACTTCGATGACACCGGGGACTGTGCTGGCAACTGAGCAAACAGATTTGACCATTTTTAGCGGCGCGGTGTCCATGATTTCGAAAAACGCTGGGCGCATAAGCCTCACGCCATTCGCCGCGATGACTGTGCAGGCGAAAATGGCAGCCCAATCGTCGGCACTCTGCCAACGCTTACCACCGATCAAAGCTAGTGAAATCCCAATGAATGCAGCGGCGGACGTGAGCGCGTCGCTGCGATGGTGCCAGGCATCGGTTTGCACGGCGGTACTCTCCACGTCGCGTCCAATCCGGTTCGCATAACGAAACAAAGTTTCTTTTATCACGATCACCACAATTAATATCCCCAACGTGAACGGCGCCGGGGTGTGATGGGGCCGGAAAATTTCGCGCACACTTTGAATGGCAAGACCCACGGCGGCGGCCAGGACTCCCGTTCCAACAATCACTGCCGCAATGGGCTCCGCTTTCCCGTGCCCATAGGGGTGGGAAGCGTCAGGCGGCCGGGCCGCAACTTTCAGCCCGCTCCAGATGACAAACGAGCCCGCGATGTCGAGTCCAGATTCAATGCCATCCGCAATGAGCACATAGGCGTGGCCAAACACGCCACCGAGAATCTTTGCCACCGCGAAGATCGAATTCACAATCATGCCAAAGAGCGCAACCCGCGCACCCTTCTGCCACGCAGAGGAGGTCATCCCGCCAGCCGGCCGGCGCGTTTGCAGATTGTTTGCGGAGACGTGAGGATGCTGAGGCGAGGACATCATGGAAACTATAAACGCAGCCGTGTACGAAACGCACGGAAATCCAGCGGACGTGTTACATGTTGAATCACGACCATGGCCGACGCCAGCCGCTGGCCAAGTTATCGTGAAAATGCGCGCAGCGCCGATCAATCCGGCCGATTTGAATCAGATCGAAGGAAAATATCCGGTGCGAGCAGAACCGCCCGCGACGCCCGGGTTCGAAGGCGCAGGAAACGTCGCCGACGTGGGCCGTGACGTCACCGACGTCAACGCAGGCGCGTTAGTGATTTTGCCGCACAACGTCGGCACATGGCGCGACGCCGTTGCAGTAAAAGCCGATGAGTTGGTTGTCGTCCCCGCCGGAATTGAGCCTGTGCATGCAGCCACGTTGAAAATCAATCCGATGACGGCGTGGCGTTTGCTGCACAATTATGTGGACCTTGCACGCGGCGATTGGCTGATTCAGAACGCCGCGAATTCAGCGGCAGGGCGCGCGGTCATCCAAATCGCACACGAGCTTGGTTACAAAACTGTCAATGTCGTCCGGCGCTCGGAATTAATCGGGGAATTGCGGGCAGAGGGCGGCGATGTCGTCCTGGTCGATAGCGAAAATCTTCGCCACGAAGTGGAAGACGCGATTGGCGGCCCGCCGATTCGTCTGGGATTGAATGCAGTCGGTGGCGAAAGCGCGCTACGTCTGGCAAATTGTCTCGCGCCGGGATCAACTCTGGTGACTTACGGAGCGATGAGTTTGCAGCCGCTGAAAATCCCGAACGGCCTGCTCATTTTCAAAGACCTCCGTTTCCGGGGCATTTGGATTAACAAATGGTACGACAATGCGACTGCCGCTCAGCGAATGGAAGCATTTCAACATTTGTTCGAGATGGCACAGCGCGGTCTCCTGCGAACGAAAGTGGAGAAAGCCTATCCACTGAGCGAGGCGAAAACGGCCGTTGCGCACGCAGCACGCGGCCAGCGTAGCGGCAAAATCATTTTCGAGTTTGCGGCTTAAGCCATAGGTGTGTAGCCTCGAAAATGGTACGTTCCTTCTATCCCCGCGTATTTCTTCTCATTGGGCTAGCCAGTAGTCTCACCATACGTCACATCGAATGCGCAACGCTCCCCGAACCGGGCGATTTGCGCGCCGCCGGGAAAGTGGAATTCCCGGTATCGTGCACGCCTGCTGTGCAATCTGAATTCTCCCGTGGCGTGGCGTTGCTGCATTCATTTTTTTATGAAGAGGCGCGACATGTTTTCACCTCTGTCGCCGAGCACGACCCCAAATGCGCGATGGCTCAATGGGGAATCGCCATGACATGGTGGCATCCGATTTGGACGCCGCCCAGGCCTGACGAGATGAGCGCCGGCAAAGCGGCCATTGAAAAAGCAATGGCAATGAACGCCGGAACGGATCGAGAGCGAGGATTCATCACGGCACTCAATGTTTATTACAATACGCCGGACAGTTCGAACACAGGCGCGGTTGGACAATCGTGTCATGGACCAGTCGGACCACGCGACCGTGTGATCGCTTACGAAAAAGCGATGCATCAGCTGCGCGACAAGTATCCGGACGATTTTGAGGTGCAAGCCTTCTACGCTTTCGCGGTCCTGGCTGCAGGTTATGCCATGCCTAATGACACGACTTTATCGAAACAGCTCGAGGCAGCCGCCCTCTTTGAAAAGCTGTGGAAACAAAACCCAAATCACCCCGGTGTCGTTCATTATCTGATTCATTGCTATGATTATCCCGCACTCGCCCAACGCGGACTAGCCGCCGCGCAGAGTTATGCTTCAATCGCGCCATGGGTACCTCACGCGTTGCATATGCCATCACACATCTTCACGCGTTTGGGTATGTGGGATGAATCGATCGCTGCGAATGGAGCTTCAGCCGAGGCTTCGCGTGCATACGCGGCCGTGCGCCATCGCGATGCCACCGAAGCCGAAGAGTTACACGCTCTCGATTACATGGCCTATTCTTATTTGCAGGAGGCCCGGGACACTGAGGCCAAGAAGATTGTCGAGCTTGCTGCAAAGGTGCGTAAGACAAATCCAGAGTTGGAATTCAGCGCGGCTTATGCTCTGGCAGCCATTCCGACACGTTACGCTTTCGAGCGGAACGATTGGGCGTCGGCGGCAACATTAACCATTCCAAACCTCCCGCATTGGTCCTCGTTCCCATTCATGGAAGCCTTGATCGAATACGGTCACGCCCTCGGACGCGCGCATACAGGCGATCTTGACGGGGCGCGGAAAGCAATCGCGCGAATGCAGCAACTCCGTGACGCGACGAAGGATCCCAAGTTCGACTATTTTAAGAACCATCTCGATCTGCAGATGCAAGCGGCTTCGGCTTGGGTGGCCGCAAGCGAAGGCAAAAAAAACGACGCGATTGAGATGCTGCGTCGCGCTGCGGATGCAGAAGACATTCTGGGCAAGCATCCGGTTTCGCCCGGTGCGTTTGTTCCGATTCGCGAACAACTTGGCGGTCTGTTGCTCGAAGTAGGTCAATCAAAACAAGCCCAACAAGAATTTGAAGCTGCGCTCAAAATCTATCCGGGACGGTTCAGAGGTCTATATGGAGCGGCGCGAGCCGCCGAGCAAAACGGAGACAAGGAAAATGCAACCCGCTATTACGCGAAGCTCGCCGCACAAACGGCAAACGCTACCGGCTCGCGAGATGAATTGAATCACCTCCGCGAATTTCGTGCCGCCCAAGCGAAAGCTGCGCCGGATACAGATGACGTGGCCAGCGCTCGCGAGTAGAAAACGGTTGGCGCGTCGTTTCGATTCGCAAAGTAAATTGGTTGATCGGTGGTTGTGCAGACGCGGCGAGCCATTCCTCTGAGGGGCTACGCGAAGTAAACTTATTGACCTTCTGCGTCCCCGGCACGTGGCCCGATTTTTCAATGACGATAATCTGCGCGAGCTGAAATCTGGATTGGCCGACGAACCTCTCGCGAAAGGCGAGGTAATTTGCCTGGCTGAGGCTTAGCCGGGCTGATTATATTTTCGCGTGCTTACGCGGCGTGAATTCATACGCACGGCGGCGCTCTTCGCGCTTGCTCCACGCATATTAGCGGAACCCGAACGAGAGATTTGGGTAAATGACGTCCATTCACAGCTCAATCGCACCCACGTTCGCGAGCTTCTGACGCCGCGTAGCCGAGACGAACTTGCAGAGATTGTGCGTTCGGCGTCGCGAAAAGGCTTGACCATCTCCGTTTCGGGATGTCGGCATTCGATGGGCGGCCAGCAATTCGCCACGGACAGCATTTGCATCGATACGCGTTCACTCGATCGCGTAATTTCTTTCGATCAGGAGCATGGTTTAATCGAAACGGAAGCAGGCGTCCAATGGCCAAAATTGATTCGCGCTTATCTGGACGCCCAGACGAATAGCGCGAAACAATGGGGTATCGCACAAAAACAAACCGGCGCGGACGCATTTACGCTGGGCGGAAGTCTCTCTTCGAACGTGCATGGGCGTGGGTTGGCGATGAAGCCGCTTATTTCCAATATTGAATCGTTCACCCTGATTAACGCCGATGGAAAACCAATTCGCTGTTCCCGCGACGAAAACAATGAATTGTTCCGACTTGCCATCGGTGGTTACGGACTGTTTGGGTTAGTCGACACTGTAACGCTTCGGCTCGATCCCCGGCAAAAACTGCGACGTGTAGTCGAGATAATTCGCGCGAGTGATCTGCCCAGGCGGTTTGAAGAGCGAATAGCGAAAAGTTTTCTTTATGGGGACTTTCAGTTTTCAGTCGAGGAAAAATCGCCGGACTTTCTTCAGCGCGGCGTGTTTTCTTGTTACCAGCCGATCGACGAACGCGAACCGATTGTCGCCAAAAAGGAGCTACGCGAGGACGATTGGCTGGAACTCCTGCGGTTGGCTTACACGGACCGCGGGAAAGCTTTCCGGCGTTATAGCGATTACTATTTATCGACAAACGGACAGACTTATTGGTCCGACACGAATCAACTTGGCGCTTATCTGCCGAATTATGCGCAGAAGATCCGGGATCAGATCGGAGGAGACGAATCGAGCCTCATCATTACCGAGATTTACGTGCCGCGAAAAGACCTTCCCGACTTTTTAGCGCAAGCGGCAGAGCTCCTGCGCTCGAATCGCACAATCGTCATATATGGCACAGTCCGGTTAATCGAAAAAGATAATGAGAGCTTTTTGGCTTGGGCCAAAGAACCTTACGCGTGCATCATCTTTAATTTGCTCACGTTCCATACACCGCAAGGCATTGAAGCGTCCGCGCGCTCCTTTCGCGGCTTGATTGATTTGGCGATAGCTCGCGGCGGAAGCTATTACCTGACTTACCATAAATTCGCAAAGCAGGAGCAGGTCATGGCGTGCTACCCGCAGTTCAAACAATTTCTGGAGCTCAAAAGAAAGTACGACCCGACTGAGCGCTTTCAGAGTGATTGGTATCGCCATTATCAGAAGCTTTTCACGAGCTGATTCTGAAAGGAGCAGTAGCTCGATTCTTTCATGCAGCTGTTCGCCATCATTGCTTTGATTCTGATTCTCGCGCGCGTGGTCACTGAACTGTGGCTGAGCGGACTGAATCAGCGTCACGTGCGCGAGCACGCGGATGAAGTGCCGCCTGTATTTCGCGGAATCATCGACGCGGCGATGTATCGCCGTTCGATTGATTACACACTGGCAAAGAGCCGCTTTGGAGACATCGTCAACGTGTTCGATACCGTGGTGCTCATCGCAGTGCTTTTTAGCGGCCTGCTGCCATGGGTGTTTGGAAGATTCAGCGTGAGCCTCGGCACGTCAACCCTGGCCATGGCTGGTTTTCTCTTTCTTACAGGCATGGCGTTGAGCATCCCGGGATTGCCGTTCGCCTGGTACGCGCAATTCAAAATCGAAGAGCGATTCGGTTTCAACACCACCAGAATGAAAACGTGGATCGCCGATCATATCAAAGGTTTGCTCCTCGCACTGCTGCTCGGATATCCGTTGCTGTTGCTGGTGTTGAAACTGATCGAGTGGACTGGCACAAACTGGTGGCTTTGGGCCGCGGCAGTTGTCATCGCCTTCCAGTTGTTTTTGTTGTTCATCGCGCCGGCGATCATCATGCCGCTTTTCAACAAGTTCACGCCACTGCCCGAAGGAGAGTTGCGCCAACGCCTCTTTGGGCTGGCGCAGCGTACCCATTTTCCCACGCGCGGCATCGAAGTGATGGACGGCAGTAAACGCTCGCGCCACTCCAACGCCTTCTTCACCGGCCTTGGACGTTTTAGAAAAATCGTGCTGTTCGACACGTTGATCGCGCAGCTCACCGAGCCGGAACTGGAATCCGTACTCGCGCATGAAATTGGCCATTACAAAAAACGCCATGTAATCAAGATGCTCAGCGTTTCCATCGCCGGCGTCGTCGTGGCGTTCGCGGCGATCGCCTGGCTGGCACGCCAGCAGTGGTTTTACCGCGCGTTTGGTTTCGAGTATCAGGGAGGCTTTGCCGCCGCACATTTCGTTCCCGCCATATTGCTGTTCGCGATGCTGGCGGGGACGATCAGTTTTTGGTTTTCGCCATTGCTTCACATTTGGTCGCGCCGTTTCGAATACGACGCGGACGCATTTGCCCGCGTCGCAATGGGAGAGTCGCAGTCGCTGATTCAAGCGCTCCGCGTACTCACCAAAAACAACCTGAGCAATCTCACGCCCCATCCGCTTTACAGCAGCTTTTATTACTCGCATCCGACCCTGCTCGAACGGGAACACGCTCTGCGAGCAGGGTTGAATAATATCGGCGCTTGACACAAGCGCCGGTACAACGTGCGCTGTTCTGGAATGTCGAGAGTTGTCGTTGTTGGGGCGGGAATTAATGGTGTCACCGCTGCGATCGAACTAAAGAAACGCGGGCACGAAGTGATTCTGATCGATCCGGGACCGTTGCCGCATCCGCTGGCGGCATCCACCGACATCAGCAAAGCGGTTCGCGCAGCTTATGGCCCGGATGAAGAGTACACAGAGCTAGCGGAACGCTCGATCAAACTGTGGCGCAGATGGAACGAAGAATTCGGAATTGAGTTGTATCACGAGACTGGCGTGATGTTCGTGCGCCGTCGGGAGATGAAGCCGGCCGATTTCGAATACGAAAGCTTCAAAACACTGCAACAGCGCGGACATAAGGTTGAGCGCATGAATTCAGCGCAACTTTGGAAGCGGTTTCCAGCCTGGAATCGTGGATTGTTCCGGGATGGTGTTCTTGAGTGGGAAGCGGGTTATGCGGAAAGCGGGCGGGTTGTCGCGACGTTAATTCAACGGGCAAGCTCCATCGGCGTCGAACTCCGCAGCAGCAGGCGTTTCGCCCATTTGGATGAATGTGATGACCGCATTGAGGGAATTTTCCTCGACAACGGAGAGCGCATCGCGGCCGATCGCATTGTGATGGCGGTCGGCGCGTGGACGCCGTATCTGCTGCCTTTCACGAAAAAGTTCTTCCGCGCCAGTGGCCAGCCGGTGTTCCACTTGAAACCTCCGCGACCTGACCTCTTTGCACCTGAACGTTTCCCTGTCTTTGGCGCGGACATTACAACGACGGGATATTACGGATTTCCGCTCAATCGTGACGGTATCGTGAAGATCGCAAACCACGGGCCGGGACGCGAAATGTCTCCCGAGTCTCCCCAACGCGCCGTTACTTCCGGGGACGAAGAGAACCTGCGCAAGTTTCTGTCATGGGCATTGCCCGAGCTCGCCGATGCGTCAATTGTTTATACCCGCCTGTGTATGTATTGCGATACCCACGATGGGAATTTTTGGATCGCGTCCGATCCGGAACGTGAAGGACTCGTGATCGCTGCAGGTGATTGTGGACATGGATTTAAATTTGCGCCGGTGCTCTGCGAAATTATTGCAGATGTCGTCGAGCAGAAATCCAATCCGATTCTGGAAAAATTTCGCTGGCGACCGGCAATACCTGTGGGATCCGGGACAGACGTTGCGCGTTTCCACGGCGAGCATGAATCGATAACCTGATCCTTAGAACAGAGATTCTGAATAAAGTCGTGCCTATCGGCCGGCAACTATGCGGCGATACAACGCTTCGTACCGAGGGACAACGCGATCGGCTGAGAACCTTTCCAGCACGCGAGCACGACTCTGTTCGCCCAAGCGCCGTGCCAAATTCGGAGATTCGACCAACGCGTCTAGCGCAGCAGCAGCCGCGGTTACATCACCGAAAGGATATAGGGGACAAGAGTCACCTATAACTTCGGAAATACCACCAACGCGAAAGGCGATGACAGGTTTACCATAAAATGCCGTCTCGAGAATGCTCAAACCGAAGCTTTCGTATTCGGATGTGTAGAGTCCGGCATCTGCGGCCGCTAAATACTCTTCCACCGCGGCTGTGTTCTGGCGAACAATGACGCTGTCGCGGAGTTCCAATTCGTCGAGCAGTGGCTCGTAAGGGTCAAAAGAGTCGCCTGCTAAAATAAACAATCGAAGTCGCTCCCGGTTTTTCGACATGGCAATCGTGCGCAATAGTAGATCGATACGTTTGACTGGCCGCAAATTCGACATGTGCAGCACAAGAAATTTATCGGTTAGGCCGAGATCGCGTCGAACTTCTTCGCGGCTCCTCTTCGGTTTATTCGGAGTGAAGAAATTCGGAATCACTTCAATCGGCCGTTTCAAACGAAAGGTTTCCAGGGTTTGGGTCCGAAGACTTTCTGAAACCGCCGTCACCGCATCGGAGTGCACCAGGGCATGCTCGATGGCGGGGCGGTAATCAGGATCTTGCCCCAGCAGAGTGGTATCGCTTCCATGCAAAGTCGTTACGATACGCGGAGCTGACGGTCCGACGATCTGCGAGGCCAAAAAAGCAGCCAATGCGTGTGGCACCGCGTAATGAACATGAAAAAGGTCGAGTTGCTGGGAACGCGCCACTTCCGCCATTTTCACTGCAAGCGGCAGAGTGTAGTCCGGACATGGAAACAAAGCGTTGTCCGCAAATTCGATTCGATGAAAATGAAGACCCTCCTGCCGCAGGTCGAGCCGAACCGGTTGAGCGTAACTGAACAGGTAAACTTCATGACCGCGACGCGCCAGTTCTGACCCAAGGGCTGTCGCCAAGATCCCGCTACCGCCAATTAACGGAAAACATGCAATCCCAATTTTCAGCGGCCCTGATTTCATCCCAATTCCGTATATGCTCTATCGAAGTCAGAAATTTCGTCGCGCTTTGTGAATTCCACGTTAGGAGCATCTGCCTTGTTAATGTAATGCTGTTCGCTCGCTCCAGCGACATAATGAGTGCATCGAATAACGGATTGCATCCAACGGAAACGCGTATCGCGGGTCGGGCTGATTTGCTCCGGACCGAATTCTCCTGCAGCAATCTCTAGATATCGGCCGCCTCCCTTGTGCAGCAACAATTTCCCGTCGCGATAGCGTGCGCGAACGATTTCGCCTTCATAGCGCTGATCGACAAAATAGTCTGAGACTGCCACAGCACGCGCTCTAAACTCGGGCGCGCTGGATCGCTCCACCTTTACACCTTCGAACAACCCCATTCGCAAGTACATCTCGAGACAGAAGTCCGCGACATTCGAACATTTGATCTCTTTGAAGTGTGCGACCAGAGGTCGTGTAACATAATTCGGAAGTTGGCGCGCAGTTTTCTCCTGCCATTCCGGCAGGACACGTTTGGCATATACAGGCGAAAACTGCTTTTGGATCCGATTCTCGAATTGAAAGTTTAGGTGCACTTCCTGACCGGTGTTTTGGTCTCGCACAATCGTAATCGTCTCCCGTGCGTCGTGATCACTGTCGTGAAAGAAAAAGACGATTTCTCCGCCAATCTCCTTTTGGAGACGCCGGGCTGCGAGAATTTTAGCGAACAAAAACCGCTTGGGAAAAATTCCGCACGGTTGCTGACCGAAACAAATAATCGGATGATCCATCGCCCAGAATGAGTTTCATACTCCAGGGGGAGCTTCCGAACTGCGAAAGATAGTTTGTTGCAGAACTGGCGCCAGGAATAGTACGGCCGCACATCCAATAAGATTATACCAGAGATAACCGATGTTCGTCGTAGCGAACAAGACGAAGACAAGCGCTTGTGCAACGAGCGCCGCGAAAAACACGGCCGATCCGGTAACTCGACGGATAAAGAAAGCCGCCAGAAAGAGACCGAGGATGCTGCCATAGAACACCGAGCCCAGAATGTTGCCCGCTTCGATTAGATTTTCGACCAAACTGGCAAACGAAGCCACTCCAATGGCAACCAAACCCCACGCAGCGGTCAACGCTTTCGCCGCAACAACATAGTGATGGTCGGTAGCGTTGGTGCGAATCAACGGGCGATAGAAGTCGATCGCCGTGGTGGAACCGAGTGCGTTCAAAGTTGCTGCCACCGCTGACATGGTCGCGCACAGGATCACTGCAATCAGCAATCCGACAACTCCATGCGGCATCTGTTGAAGAATGAAAGTAATGAAAACGTAATCCGAATCCTTGTTTTTTGGATCCACGCCAGCCTGCTCGAGAACTGCCTTCGCTCGATCGCGCAATTCGCGCCTCTGGGCGTCAAGTTCGCGCAGCCTGGTCGTCGCCTCATCGCGCTCGTCTGGCGAAAGCTTCAAGGATGAACTGGAAAGCGCTCGAATAAGAGCGCGTTTTTGCACGAAGACGTCATCGAATTGCGTTTGCAACGCCGCTAACTGCGGCGCATGGCCGTTCGCCGCCGCTCGTTGGTACGCCGGCTGGTTGAAATACAGAGGTGGCTTTTCGAATTGGTAAAACATGAAAACAATCACGCCAAGCAACAGAATGAAAAATTGCATCGGCACCTTCACGGCGGCGTTGAAGAGCAATCCGAGACGACTCTCTTTGAGCGAGCCTCCCGCGAGATATCGTTGCACCTGCGATTGGTCAGCGCCGAAATAGGAAAGCGCGAGAAAAAAGCCGCCAATTAAGCCCGACCAGAATGTATAGCGCTTGTGCGGATCGACGGAGAAGTCCACGGCCTCCAGTTTGCCCATTTTGCCAGCGACCGATAGCGTGTTATGAAACGACAGATCGGGCGAGAGCCGGTAAACTGCCACCGCAAATGCAATCGCCATGCCGACCAAAATCACGATCATCTGGTACCGTTGGGTGATGCTTACAATCTTGGTCCCGCCCGCGACCGTGTAGATGATAACCACTCCGCCCGCGAACCAGATGGTCAGGTCCAAGCGCCAGCCGAGCACGGCGGAAAGAATAATGGCTGGCGCGTAGATGGTGATTCCCGCAGCGATGCCTCGTTGCACAAGAAACAGGAAGGCGCCTAGTAGCTGCGTCTTCCGGTCGAACCGCTCGCCGAGGTACTGATAGGCCGTGTAAACCTTCAGCCGCTGATAGATCGGAACGAAAACCGCGCACACGACGATAAGCGCGAGCGGCTGCCCAAAGTAATTCTGGATGAAACCTATGCCGCTCTCATAAGCCTGACCCGGCATGGAAAGAAACGTGATCGGTCCTGCTTGCGTCGCGAGCACGGAGAGCCCGATCGTAGCCCACCCAATGCTCGCATCGCCCCGGAGATACTGACGCAAAGAAGCGCTTCCGCGTGTTCGCCAGAGGCCATAGAGCGGGATCGCCAGAATCGTGGCGATGAGAACGAGATAATCCAGCCGGTTCACGAGAACCGGACGGTGAAGAGGTAGAGGAGCACTACCTCCACTGCAAAAAGGGAAAGCGCAAGGCTATACGCTATGCGCCAGGAACGTGCTTCTGACTTGGAGTCGGTTGCGTTCATTTTCCCAATGACAACATGTTCGCGAATAAACGATACGCTCCCGGGACGCCGGCGGGCAATTGCCGAAACCAGGAATAACTGGTGTAGATAAAAAAGCCTTTCCCTAATTTCGCGACCAGCAGGCCGCCATCCAACGGCTTTTCCTTTGGGTCATTACACGAAAGGATCTTTATCCAGGCAGGATCCCACTTCTTAGGAAAGTAAAGTCCGCGTTCCTGCACCCATCCTTCAAAATCTTTCGACGTGATTTTGTTTGGAGTGGTCATCAGCGGATGATCCGGCGCAAGAATACGCACCTCCGCGTTTTCGTCAGTGACGCGGTCGCGCGAGATTTCCAATGGATACGGCCCCAATTGCTCAGTCTTAAGCTCTGCCAGGGTGTTGTACTGTGCGATTACAACTCCTCCAGCCTTTACATAGGCAAATAGCTCCGGCAACCAGTTCGCAATTCGCTCCTGCGTGTTGTAGGCGCGGATGCCAAGCACGACAGCAGAGAACTGGGCAAGGTTCTTTGCCGTGATATCAGATTCGGTCAGAATCTTCACTGAGTACCCGATCTGCTGGAGACTTTCTGGAACATCATCGCCAGCACCGGGAATGTAACCGATGCGATCGCCTTTTTTGCGAATGTCAGCCCGAACAAGCTTAACTTCTGCCGGCGGCATGAGCGTTTGGACGCCGATGTGCGGATAGGAAATCCGCACGCGCTCGAACGAATAGTCGCGCCCGTCGATGGAAATTACGGCTCGCAACGTCCCTTCGCTATTCTGGTCTGGTGGTTTGACGGTAAAGGTGGCCGTCGTCTCGGCGTTGGCTCCCTTCAAATCTATAGGCACAAATGGCGGATCGACTCGCCATCCCGACGGCACATCTAGTTTAAGTTCTCCTTTCACAGGACCGGTGGCCGCCGTGACATGAACTGCTACGGGTTTCGGTTGATTCGTCGGGAATACCAACGCGCCGTCCCCGATCTTGGTGAAAACGGGTGGCGCAATGACCAGCGATCGTCGCAGCTCGCCCGCTACCGGGTCAACCGTGCGGTATTTCCCGTCGAGCGTGTAACGGAGTTCCTGCCCGTTGATCTGAAGGACAATCTCTACCGGAAGATTGGGCGGATTTTCCGGGAGACCGATAAGTTGTTGATCATCTACGGCGAAGGTACCAAGCGTTCCTGGTTTACGGAGCCAATAAGGCTGGGAATAAGGTGTGTTCTCCGGGATCCTGCAGGACAGATCCTTCGTTACGAGTTCGTTCGGTGGAAGCGCTGCATCAATTTTCATCGAGTCGCCGGTGAGCGGACAGCGTGCTTCCTGCAGTGTGACTGGAATATCGCACCGGTTAATTGCCTCCAGCTTTATTGTTACCGTTTGCCCTGGCGTGACGGTTTCATTGGTTGTCGACGCTTCGACATGCAAGCCGAGACACGCGGCGATAATCTTATCCAACTCGGCTTTTTTCTGAGGGACCCAGGAGTAATCCTTAATTCCGCTCATCGCCTGCCTTAGCTTCAACAACTCGGGCACCGACGCTGCCGGATCGGCTGGACGGAACTGGGAAATGATCTGATCAATTTCTGTAGAAACAGATCCTGAACTCGGGACACGCGACCAGGTCGTATCGATGCCCTCGAAAAACGCAGTCCTCATGGGCTGACCTTCCAACAGTTTGAAATATTCTTTCCGCGCTCCGCGTCGTGGCGGGCTTCCCACGCCCTGGCTCTTGTGCATGCTCAGACTGGCCGCTGCGATTTCCGTATACGCTTTTCCGAGAAGCGGATTGAAACCACCCGCTTCCAAAACGGTCAGGCCCGTCGGGTCGAAGGGAAGGTTGCGGTTCGAAAAGAAAAATGGAGACGTGTTCCAAACCAACCGCGTCGGCTGCCACGGTTTTACGAAAGCCAGCTGCTCTGGGAAGCGATTTGGGTCACCTGCAGCCGAGAATGCTTCCACCGCCAGAATGGCTGACGCGGTGTGATGGCCATGCGTCAGTTGATCCTCCGGACTAAAACGCGTCACCATCACGTCTGGTCGGAACTTTCGGACCACCCAAACCACATCGGACAGAATTTTGTCATGATCCCAGATGCGCATGGTCTCTTCAGCCGTCTTTGAAAACCCGAAATCGATTGCTCGCGAGAAGAACTGTTTGCCATGATCAATGCGTCGCGCTGCCAGCAACTCCTCTGTTCGAATAACGCCGAGGCGCTCGCGCAATTCAGGGCCGATCAGGTTCTGACCGCCATCCCCACGTGTGATCGAAAGATAAGCGGCGTCATAGAGTGAGCCGTTCGCCCACAGCGCCATGAGGTTGGTGTTTTCATCATCGGGGTGAGCCGCAACGTAAAGAACCCGACCAAGCACGTTGAGCTTCTGGAGTGCGAGCTGAATCTCGCCAGCATTCAGCTGTTCGGGAGATAGCAACGCCGGCACATCGGCGGCACTGGCCGTGGCCACGACTGCGAGCATCGCAGCAACAACCACTGCGCGCCAACAGCTCTCCATATTGCCGTGTATCACGCGTAGCAGCGCACTTTCCCGTGAGCGTCCCATCGAGGCTATCGTCCCAAGTCCGAGATAGCCGCGTTACTTATTGATGTCCTGCTTCGCCTCGAGTCGATCGATGAGCCCTTGGATAGCCTGCTTCTGCGCATCACTAGGAGCGGCATCTTGCGCCTGTTTCGCATCTTTTAGCGCGCCGGCGAAATCACCAGCTGCTGATTTAATGCGCGCTTGAGCCAAATATCCAAACACTCCTTGTGGAAACCGCTTGGCCACTTCTTTAAAGATCTCCATTGCTTCAGTTCCCTTTTTCTGATTCTGCAGCTGTCGACCATACGTATACAGTTGCGGTGCAGTACCCTTCTCGAGGGCCTGGCTCCAGGTTTTCTTCGCTTCATCCGGCCGATTCAGCGCCTTAAGGATATCCGCTTTAGTGCTGAGATTTTCGAACCTCTCCTCATTCTGAATTGAGAGACCGGCCCAACGCAGTGCTTCATCCAGATTAGTCTTTTTGGTCAAACAAAATTGCGCCGCTTGGTCTGGAGCTTGCCAGGCAAACTGGCCTGCGCCTTTCATTTGAGCTCGAATATTCTGCAACGTTTGATCCGCATCGTTGATGGAGACAGTGAAAGGAACACCTAATTTTTCCCATTTCAGCGTCACCGCCGTTGAATCTGGTTTCAAATTTTCAAATTCGTATTCAAGCGCCTCTTCCGATTGATCGAGGGGCTTCGGTTTCACATTGACGCGCAACGCATCGTCTTTCTGATCATAGCTGTAGCTCCCCCACCCGGTGTTTGTTTTCGAAAAAATAATCGTCCACGAATCAGGATTCGGAATCATGTGCAGCCCATAAGTTCCCTTGTCCAACGGCTTGCCCTCCACCGAAACCGGATCGCTGAATTCAATTGTCGTGTTTTCATTAGCCCCCGCGCGCCAAACCTTTCCGTACGGAACGAGGCCGCCCCAAATTTTTCGCCCATTCACCAATGGGCGATGGTAGTTGACCGTGATATCCGTCAGGGCGATGCGCTGTTTTACCTCGGCAGCCTGGCTGACATCAGGCATCTTCAAATCGCTTTGCGCGGAAACAGTCCCGCAGAGTCCGAAAATGACTAGACAAAGAGCAAATGGCTTCAGCGTAAGTGTTTTCATATTGTGGCGATTACCCTTC
>DATIOX010000158.1:0-7160 GCA_035472675.1 Candidatus Dormiibacterota bacterium | reverse complement strand
AGTAAAACGTTTTGTTGTTCCCTCGTAGTTCAGATAACCAGCAGTCGCCATTCCGCCCAGCCACTCGCGTAGGTAGCGCTCGTTCATTTTCGTTCGCGACGCGAGCTCTACCGACGTCGCTGGCCCCTGCTCCGCCAAATTTTTGAATAAGCCCAATCGATCGCCAACCGCGCCGAGCAGCGTCGTCATTGTGCCGCTGATCTGCTCGACCACTTTTCCAGCGAACTCCTCCTGACGAGCCGCATCGATCATTTCTGTTTCAGCCATATTTCTTCACCGGTTGCGGGGGAACCCGCATTTTATCAGTGGGTCGGCCAGCTGCAATCAGAAAACTGCCGTCCCTTGGGGAGGCACGACTACGGCTTGCTCGCCCGGGACGAATTCAATTCCCGGTTGGAATGCTGCTCCAATTCTGTTACTCCCTATGACCGGTGAGCGAGACTCAGACCGTCACCGAAGTTTCCTGGTCGCGAAGAACAGTCACAACTGCTTCTGTTCTGTTTCTGTTTCTGTCGTCCGCTCACGCTCAGATTCCCAGTCCTTCGCAGACGCCATTGCCGCGCAATCGTCGAATGTCTAGCGATTACCGCGCACCTGCGTCGCGTCGCGATATGATTGCAAGCCCGACTCCCGCGCTGAGATCGCCGCGCAGGGACAACGCAGCGCGACTAACACCGCCGCCACGCCCGCAGCGCGCGGACAATCCTCCATCCCCAAGGACACCGACGCCAGCACCGCGCAAACACAATACCCCGAGTCCAATCACGCCGACGCCGGCACCGCGCAAACACAACACCCAAAGTTTCATCACGCCGACACCAGCCACGCGCAGGTACAACACGCCAAATCCCATTACACCAACACCACCGCCGCACAGGTCCAACACTCCAGGTCCCATCGCGCCTACACCACCACCCCACAAGTACAACACACCAAATCTCCTCACACCGACACCGCCACCACCGCTGCCCACGTATAACACTCCAAGTTTCATCACCCCGACACCACTACCGCGCAGGCCCTATACCCCGAGTCCCATCACACCCACACGACCACCCCATCCGGACAACACATCGAATCCTACAGCTCCGCCGCAACCACGGGGTACGGATGTCACCGCAAGCCCGATTATTCTGCCACGCCCACCGATTCCGGACAGCAGTGCAGGCCCACCCCCTCCCTTTCGCCCGCTGCCTCCAAATACCACATCAACCACAGCCAACCAGACCCTCAACGTGAGCCCGTCGCCGCCAGTTAACGTAGAAGAACCCGTACAGTTTGAGGTTGTCTTGAGGCAACCACCACCACCCGGCTGGCATCTCCAATATCGGTTCGATTTTGGCGACGGTTCCTCGACTGATTGGAGCGAAGAGCGATACGCGACACACACGTACAGATCCCCCGGCAACGGAAGTTACCCGGTCCATGTTGAAATTCTCACGACAAACCGAAATGGCGCGCAATCGACCAAGTCGATCGACAAAAATGTTGATCTAATCCCACCATTAAGTCCGACACCCAGCGCGACGGAGAGGCCATCGCCTTCCATCACACCCTCGCCAACTCCAATCACGCCCAGTGCAACTCCGGCCACGCCCACGGCGACTCCGTCTGACACTCCAACCGCTACAGTCGAGCCGACCGCGATTACTTCCATCACGCCGAGTTCGCCCTCACCGTCGCCTTCGTGGCCTCCGAAAATGTTATGGCTTTACATCGCCGTTGGACTCGGCGTCGCCGCGGTTGCGTCTCTCGTATTTCTCAAACCGAAACCGTTGCTGACAGGGCCACTCACGTTTGTTGCGCATGCCGATTGGGACGTTCCGCAGGCCGCGCCGCAAAATCTGACCATCAATTACGGTTTATATTTTCATTCAAATCGATCCGCCGGCGAGCACCGGCTCGAGACTGACGGAGCAAGCTCGATTCTGAGAAAGAAAAAATAATGAACAATCCATCTCTCAACCTGCGCACGCTGTTCTCAATCCCCGACCCTGCTGCGACTGGCGCGCCATCAAATCAATGGCAGGAGTTTCAAACTCGTTTGCGTCGCGAGGCCAAGACCATCAAGTGGCCGGCCGCGATGCCCGATCTCGCTTCGAAAATTGCCGAATTATTCAATTTTGAATTGCCCGATCTATTGGTTCCCTGCTGGAAAAAGGCCAGGGAACTTCAGGAAGCGCTGGAGGAATCCAAGAAATCGCCCGACGACATCACCGTTTTGGAGCTCTCCGAACATTCGATAACCAACGAATATCATCCATACGTCGAGATACGAGTTGCCGGACTGCCGTTACCGAAAAAGATCGAGTTCAAAGTGCAGATTGTGACGCGACTAAAAGGAATCAATCTCAAGATAAAGGCCGGGACCATCACAGAGATTCAGGCGGGCAGCTGTAATTTCGAAGGAAAAGTTAAATACCAGGACCTCACCATCGTCGAAAAGAAACTCGGTCCCATCGAGCTGTTGGCCATTTCTACAATTGCAAAGCAGGAAGCAAGCCCCGCAAAGTAGTTCGACATCAAGCCGATGCCGGCAAAATCGGCCGCTGTCCGCTGGCACGAGATCTGAGACTCGGGATAATTCAATTGCCGGTGGAATGCTGCTCCAATTCTGTTAATTTTATAATTCACGTGAATGAAACTCCTGTTGTGACCCAAGGTGATGGCGCTACTGCAGCAGCAACCTCCACTCCGGCCTCGGAGCGGGCCGATCTGCGGCCCGAAAACATTCAGGATGCGGTGATCCGTCTCGCCGGCAACTCGCAGGACGGAATTCAAACTGCCGGCGCCTTTCTGGCGCGGTTGGCTGGGCGCAGCGACCACGACGTCATGACGTACATGACTATCCCGGCCACGATCTCGGGCGGGCCGTCGATTTTCCAAGTGCGCATCGGTTCCGGCGAAGTGCTATCAGCCGGCGACGAAGCCGATTTTCTCGTCGCGTTTTACCAGCACAGTTACCAGGACCACCTCGATTTCCTGCGTGAAGGCGGCGTGTTGCTTTACGATTCCGATAACGTCGAACCGAACCTCGACGACAAGCGTTTCGTTTATGTCGGAGTTCCCATCACGGGTCTCACCGTCGAAGCACTCGGCGGCACCGCGAAAGACAAAGGAAAAAACATTTTCGTGCTCGGGTTGATCGCGAAGATTTTTAATCTCGACGCGGATAAGTTGAAAACACTGATCAGCGAAAAATTCGCAGGCAAAGACCAGAGCATCGTGAACACCGCGTTAATGGCCTTCCAGGCTGGTTACGCTTACCCGGTCGGAAACGTCCTGACGAAGCATTATCGATTTGAGCACTTCCCGAAAACGAGCGGTCGCGCGCAGATCACGATGGACGGCAATCAGGCCCTCGCCTACGGATTGATCGCCGCCGGTGTGCGCTACGGCGCCGGTTATCCGATCACGCCGTGGTCGTCGATCATGGAAACGCTCCGGCGCGAGTTGCCGAAATACGGCGGAATTTTTGTGCAGGCCGAGGACGAGCTTGGCGCGGTGTCGCTGGCTCTCGGATTTTCGTATTCGGGATATCTGGCGGTCACCGGCAGCGCTGGACCGGGCATCTCGCTCAAGGCCGAAGCGATCGGTTGGGCGTCAATGGCGGAGATCCCGCTCATCGTTTGCAACATTCAACGTGGCGGCCCGAGCACGGGGTTGCCGACAAATGTTGAGCAAAGCGATTTGCATCAGGCGATCTTCGGCAGCCACGGCGACAGCCCGCGCGTTGTGCTCGCAGCAGCGAGCGTGGAAGATTGTTTCTACATCGCGATTGAAGCGGCCCGGATCGCGCGCAAATACAGCACGCCGGTTTTTATTTTGAGCGACACCTCGCTGGCCACGCGCATCGAAGCGTTTGACGAGCCCGATCTGTCGAAGTTGATGGTCGACCCGAAGCCCGACCTCACACCACGCGAGGGCGGTTTCAAGCCGTACGATCTCGAGCGTATCACGCAGCACATCCCACCCGGCACGCGCGTTCTTGACGGAAAATATCCTCTCATCGGCGGACTCGAACACGACGAGATGGGGCACCCGACTGGCAGCCCGAAGCTGCACATGGCCATGACGGCGAAACGTCGCAACAAATTGCGCAAACTCGCCGAAGAAATTCCGGTGCCTGAAGTTTTTGGCGATCAGGAGGGAGACACGCTGCTGGTCGGCTGGGGATCCACCTATGGGCCGATCCACGACGCCGTGAAGATGGGGCGCGAGCACGGCGAAAAAATCGGCGCCTTGCATTTGCGTCACGTTCATCCGTTACCGAACGGACTCGAGAAAATCTTCGCGAAATTCAAGCGCATCGTCACGGTCGAGATGAACGATCAGGGCCTTTACGGGTTCGGCCAGCTCGCCACCATTTTGCGCGCGCGCTATTGCGAACCAAAAATTCAGAGCGTCACCAAGACCGACGGTCTCACCTTCCGTGTGAAAGAAATTCTCCAAGGCGTTTTTCCCGGCAAGTTTGTCTCGGTCAGGGGCTATTCACCGAACCGTCCGGTTTCAGGAAACGGCGAACAAGATGTCGATGTTGCCCGCGCCGAGTCTATCGCCCAAGGAGTTGGTTAACGATGATGTCGATCTTATGAGTGAAACAAACATGACAACCACCTCATCTGTAGCAGCAGGCAACCGCCAGTCCGGCTCGGACTCGCCGGCGATTGCCGAGCCGCCACGGGAAAAATTAACCAAGAAGGCCATCACCGCCGATCTCCCGACATGGTGTCCCGGCTGCGGCGATTTCGCGGTGCTCGCTGCGTTCTACAAAGTCCTCGAGAAACGCCAGCTCGATCACGAAAAGATCGTCACCCTCGCCGGGATCGGTTGTTCGTCGCGCTTTCCTTATTTCGTCAACGGCCACGGCGCGCATTACATTCACGGTCGCGCCGTCCCGCTTGCGTCCGGCATCAGCCTCGCCCGGCCCGACCTGCATGTCTTCCTTTTTGGTGGCGACGGCGACGGCTTCTCCATCGGCGGTAACCATCTCGATCACGGCGCGCGCAAGAACATCAACATGACTTATTTCATCATGGACAACTTCGTCTACGGCCTGACCAAGAAACAGACTTCGCCGACGTCGCCCATCGGGTTCAAATCCAAGACCGACCCCACCGGCGCGATCGATCAGCCGGTCAATCCGATGAAAAAATTGATCGCCGGCGGGGCGACCTTCATCGCGCGCACCCATGCCGCGCAGGTAAATCACATGATCCAAATGATCGAGCGTGCGTTCGATCACCAGGGCTTCAGCGTCATCGAATGCTTGAGCGAATGCGTGGAATTTTTCCCGGACGTGTTTGATCCAGCCAACCCGCGCAAAGGCGGAAGCTTCGAAGTGATCCAGGAAAAGAAATGGGACAGCACACCCGAAGACGAGTTACGACATGACGTGACGGACGAATTGGCTGCGTACAAGCTGGCGTCGCTTCCGTTCCCAGGCGTGTTCGGCGTGTTCTACGAAACCGATCGCCCCACCAAAAACGCGCTGGAGAAGAAATGGATTGAAACCACACGCGAAAAGACTCGCGGCGCATCTGATTTGGAATTACTCAAGAAGACATTCGACCGAATGAAGTGACGGCGAATTGCGGTCACCTGTTGCTGTAGCGGCGGCTGTGTCAGCCGCAATCTTGTAGCGAAGGATCTAGCCTTCTACAGACAGCGCGGCCTCTCTCGCTCACGTTTCTTAATTCTTCTTCGCTACTTTCTTGATGCAGGTCTGGTTAACTATTACAAAACAACTATGACTAAATTGCGTTCCTTGATTTTAGCTGGATTGCTCGCACTGCCTTTGGCGTCCTCGTTCGCACAGGTAGATATATCGGTCAATTTTGCTCCCCCCGTTCTGCCGGTATACGAGCAACCGCCCTGCCCGGTTGGAGGTTATATCTGGACTCCGGGTTACTGGGGCTGGGGTGGCGGGGATTATTACTGGGTCCCGGGTGTCTGGGTCCCTCCACCATCAGTAGGTGTGCTTTGGACACCGCCATGGTGGGGCTGGAACAATGGCGTGTACGCGTTTCATCAGGGCTACTGGGGGCCGACTGTCGGCTTTTACGGAGGCGTTAACTATGGCCATGGCTACACCGGAGATGGCTACTGGGGCGGCCGATGGAACGGAAACACCTTCAATTACAACACCGCTGTGACGCGCGTGAATACGAATGTTGTCCATAACACCTACATCAATAACTCGGTGAACAAACAGGTGACCGCTGGCCGCGCCAGCTTTAACGGTCCTAATGGAGTAAATGCACAGGAGACCGCGGCACAAAAAGCCGCCGCGGCGAACGCTAAGAAAATGCCGCCTACCTCGCAGCAGCTCGCGCGTCAGCAGGCGGCGAGCAAGGATCAAAATCTCCGCGCGTCGGTGAACAAGGGCAATCCGAACGCCGATGCGATCAAATCATTCAACAAGGGCGAAGGTGTGGGGCAAGGCAAGGGCGGCGAACAGGGACTCGGGGCTGCAGCTGGAGCCGGTGCAGGCAAAGGTGAAAACAAAATCGGGAACGCATCCGAACTTAATCGCCAGGGCGCAGGCGCCGGACAAGCCGGAAAAGGGCTCGGAACTGGAGCTGGAAAAGGTGGAAACAAAGCGGGGAACGTAACTGAACGTAATCTTCAGGGAGCAGGAGCAGGTAAGGCAGCGGGGGTAGGCAACGGTGGAGCAAACGGGAACAAGCTCAAGACCGGAAATCAAAGAACCGCTGGGGGAAACCAGGCCAAAATGCATACCGGCAAAAGAGCCGGGGCCGGAGGCGCCGCTCACGGGCCTCATGCGATGAATCAAGTGTCGCGCAATCCCCAGATGGGTGTGCGTAACGCTCAAATGGGAGGGAAGCATCCGCAAATGGGAGCTGGAGGTAATCGCCCTCGCCCGGCCGGTGGACAACCACAAGGCAAGAAAAAACCAAACAAACCTTAGCCGTCGCAGGGCCAACGTTAGAGGCAACGCTTCAAACAGTGACCGAAACGCGGAGGAACGTTGCAGGAATGGAAGTGGCAGTCTGACTTTTGTTCTGGTTGTCGAACAGCTCTTCCAGTTCTTTCTGTAGCTCAGCCGCGCGGCCTTTTTTTTCCGCGGCTTCAAACGCATTCATGGTCGGCCCATAATATTTCCTGAATTCATCCACGAACGCTGCAGGTGTGCCCGG
>DATIOX010000157.1:0-4632 GCA_035472675.1 Candidatus Dormiibacterota bacterium | reverse complement strand
GACCGTCCGCCTAGAAGTGCCGGTCGACTGGACCAGCGGCTTGCTAGCCTCGCTTTGGCGTTGCGTGACGTGGTTGCTGAAACGCAGAGAATGTTCATCTATCCGGCGTGCCAACTCGACAATGACGCACTCGACGAACTGGCCATCGCGCTCATCGAGTTCGCCGAAGACATTCACGCCGGTATCGGTCTCTGGCAGGCATTGGAAAATTACCAGAACGAATTCTTTGGCACGCCGCTGCCACTTTTCCTTGATGTGGGTGAGCCGCTCTCAGGCAGCTTCGACCCCCGCCGGGTCCGGTATTTCCTCTACATTCTGTGGGGGCAATTCAAGCCGGATCATCTTCTCGCCCCGGACCACCACGACCTTATAAAACTGGCGGAGGCGGTGAGTGAGTTTCTAACTGTTGCGTTTCGCCGCGAGCCCAGGGACTCCGGAGTCGCCCGGTTTCTGAACACGCCCAACCGGCGCGGTTGGGACGTGAAACGGAAGCTCGTTTGGGTCGGCCAGTATTCCTACCTGTTTCGCCACCAGTGCGCCCACTACCTCGAGGAGTACGGGACCGGAACGACCGACATCGACGCAATCGACGACTTTATCTGTCAGCACTGCACGGACTGGTGCGGGCTGGGCGTGATCGATTTGCTCGCGACTGCGCTTGATCTGCCAGAACCGGACCGAGCCACGCTGCGAACGTGGTATGAACGTCACAACGCTCCTTACGTCGTTCAGACGATCGTCAAGCGCGGCGCCGTCACCGTGACGATGGAGGTAATCAATGTCGTCAACGACCAGCCCTATTGCATCCGGCTCGAAATGGAGAAATGTCCTTTCGTTGCCGGGCAGATCGTTATCGGTAGCCTCGTTCCGTGGCGGGGCGAGTGGTATTGGTCCGGCGGTCAGCGGATGTGGCCAAAGGCGGAGACGACTTTGCTCGCCGCTCTGAAAAAGGAATACGTCGAGAAGCTCAGCGGACTTGCCTATCGCTATTGCACGGATCTTTCGCAAAAAGCGCGCGAAACCGTGCGAGAGCATCACAAGCATTTTGTCGCGCATCACGGCGACGATCTCGCGGTCTTTTCCGACGGCCTCTCATTGGCGGCTGCCACACAAAAGCGGATGCGCGCATTATTCGAGAAACGAGCCGAGGGAATGGTCGCGGATATGATGAGGCGCCACGGTCTTCGCAACCCGTGGCCAAGACTCAAGTTTCCTGATGCTTTCCTCAAACACCGCGATGGCATCGGCGCGTTCTTCAACCCCGACGAAGGCGAAGAATACATGCTCAGTTTCAATCAGCTCCGCTCAGCATTGCGCAAGCAAGAGGACTCCCTCACCGATGACGAAGCCGAAACCGTCCGCGCGCTGATCGAAAATCAAGCCATCAGCCCGGCGTTTGTGGAGCGGTTGGTGCGGGAGCATGGCTGCGGAGCGATTGGCCGCTCCTACCTGATCCGCGGTTTTCAGCAGACGCCGCATCTCGCGTGGCTCCTGCGGCGGTTCAAAGGCAAGTTCTACCGCACGCGTTACCCTACGATAGCATTCTCGCAAGGCATCGTCGCCGAGACAGTCTCTGCCTGAGCTGCTCCCCTGCCGCATTTTGCTAGCCCAACTTTCGCTACTCGGTGCAAGTTTTGGCAATTTTTCGGGTTTTGCGACCCGGGAAGCCGCATAAATAAAGGAAGGTGGTTTCGAAAGTGCGTGTAGTGAAGACCTACTCTCTTCACGGATAAAAAATTTTGTCTAAGATCGGTGGGCGTCATGTTTTTGCGCAGTACGACCCGATTGAAAGACGGCAAGATTCATTACTACTGGTCAATTGTAGAAAATCGGCGTTGCCGAGCCGATCGCGTTGTCCAGCAAACGGTTCTGTATTTGGGAGAGATTAATGACAGCCAGCGAGAGCAGTGGATCCGAGCCATTGAGGTTTTCGATGAGGATGCAGGTGCAATGGACCAACTTAAACTCTTTGCTGCAGAGCGCCGGTTACTGACAACAGCGCCAGACAGGGTACAGGTACGGCTTAAGGATTTCGAGTTACACAGGCCTCGGCAGTGGGGCGGTTGCTGGCTTTTTAGCGAGCTGTGGAAGCAACTTCAACTCGATGAGTTCTGGGGAGTTCGATTGGGTTGCAGCCGCGAAGGCACCGATTGGGAGCATGTGCTCCAGACTCTGGTCTGCTACCGGTTATTGGATCCGGGCAGTGAGTGGCGCCTTCATCGGGTATGGTTTGAACAATCAGCGATGGGCGATCTGCTCGCAGAAGACTTCTTGATTGTAGCAAAAGATACTCTTTATCGATGTTTGGATTCTTTGCTCGAATATAAAGCAGCGCTCTTTGAGTTTTTGCACCAGAGATGGGCGGCACTGTTTGGCGCGAAATTTGACGTGCTGCTTTACGATCTGACCAGCACCTATTTTGAAAGCGATCCGCCCTTTCCCGAAGGTGACAAGCGCCGGTTTGGCTACAGCCGTGATAAGCGCTCCGACTGCGTGCAGGTAGTCATAGCACTGATCATCACTCCGGAAGGCTTGCCTTTGACTTACGAAGTGCTCAGCGGCAATACCGCCGACAAGACCACGCTGAGAGACTTTCTTAAAAAAATCGAGAGCCAATATGGCAAGGCCGATAGGATCTGGCTCATGGACCGCGGCGTTCCCACTGAAAAGGTCCTTGAGGAAATGCGTACCAGCGATCCACCTATTCATTATCTTGTCGGCACCCCCAAAGGCCGCTTAACTAAATTGGAAGCCGAACTGCTGCCCCTTGAGTGGCAAAGGGCAAAGGACGGAGTGGATGTCAAACTCTTACCTCGCGAAGGCGAGCTTTATGTCTTGGCTCGCAGCAACGATCGGGTGGCAAAAGAACGCACTATGCGCCGGCGCCAACTCAAAAAACTCTGGGCTCGGCTTAAAGAACTCCAGCAGATGGCGCCGGCTCGCGATACACTTCTTCTGAAGCTTGGGGCAGCCAAGAGCCAATATCCATCAGGCTGGCGCCTGGTTAAAATAGAGGTCAGTCAGCACGGAGAACTTTCCTTTTACTTGCGCAAGGATAAACTGCGCGAGATTCGTCAGCGGGAAGGCCGCTATCTGCTTCGCTCCAATTTGGGCAGCGAAAATCCCGCTCAGCTCTGGCAGCTTTATGTCCTGCTGACCCAGATCGAGGAAGCGTTCAAAAATCTCAAAGGCGATCTGGCTGTGCGACCGATCTTTCACCAGCTACAGAAGCGAATCGAAGCCCATATTTTCATTGCGTTCCTGGCTTTTTGTCTCCACGCGACCTTGCGTCACAAACTGCGGCTCAGAGCTCCCGGACTGACGCCTCGATCCGCTTTAGAACAACTCTCGGCCATTCAAATGCTCGACGTCCACTTCCCAACCACTGACGGGCGCTGGCTCATCTTTTCCAGATACACCTCGCCCAACAAAGTTCAAAAGCTCCTCATCGGACAACTCGGGCTCGAACTACCCGCCCAAAGTCCCCCAAGAATTACATCTCGCCGTTCGCTCGAACCCCTCTCGTCTCAGACCGGCTTGTAGTGAAGACCTTTTGATACTGGTCTTGTATTTATGAGCCTCGGCGGATCGTCAATAGCCCCAGTAGCGAAAGACGGGCTAGATAGTTTTGAGTTTTGCGGGGTCTGAGAGCAAGGAAATCGGTTTATCACGGAAAAGGCCACCCAAAACGCAAAACCCTATTGCGGTCCCCCGCGAGGTCGCGTATCGGCTCAAAGTGGACCGGCAGTTGGGCTATCTCTTCGAGCGATTCCCAGCATTTACTCAGACGTTTTGTGCCCGCGAACTATCCGAACTCTACCGGCAAGGGACCGCGCCCCCGGTCTTTTCGATCCGCCGCCCTGCCGAAGACCGGCCGTCGAACATTGCACTTGAAAACATCCGAGTCTATTATCTTCCCGACACGAACAGCCTGGAATTCAAAATCAGGACGAAACTCATCTCTCCTCGACTCCGAGGTCTCTGGTCTGGTTCAGGCGACATCAGGGATAAGGGACGCTTTCGCGAAGCTGTGTATCTGGGATCCAAGTTGAGGAAAGCTCAGGTGTCACATTTGCACGTCCATTTCGCCGGTCTGGCTTCACGGACCGCTTGGTGGATAAAGCGTCTTTTTGGTATCACCTACAGTTTCACCGGACACGCCAACGACATATTTTGCCCAAAGCCCGACCAACGTGTCACTCTCGGCGATCTCGTCAGGGAAGCCTCCTTCATTGTGACCGTCAGTGATTTCAGCGCGAATTGGCTCCGCCGGGATTTTCCCGAGGCTGTAGACAAAGTCTATCGGGTCTACAACGGCTTAGACTTACTAGCCTTTAAGCCGGCATCTCTAGGGGCTGCGCCGGTGCGACTGCTGTCCGTTGGTCGTCTCGTTGAAAAGAAAGGATTCGCATTTCTGGTCGAAGCCTGCCGTCTGCTTCATTCCTCGGGCATCGAGTTTATGTGCGAGATCGTCGGCGAGGGTCCAGAGCGGGGTCGCCTGGAGAATTTGATACACGATTATCAACTGTCGGATCGGGTTCGCCTAACGGGTTCGATGCCTCAAACCGATATCGCAGGCCTCCTGGCGCGTAGCTCAATCTTTGTTTTTCCAGCAATCCACGATAGTTCCGG
>DATIOX010000156.1:0-19240 GCA_035472675.1 Candidatus Dormiibacterota bacterium | reverse complement strand
GATCACCGTGCTTAGCGCTACTTGGGGCGCCTGGACGTCCATCTGGTCCAGAATTTTTTCCACTTTCACCACAACCTCACGGTTTCCGAGCACGATGATGGAGTTGGCGCGCTGATCGGCGATGAGCTTCGAGTTTCCGACTGTCACGGCTTGCGGAGTGGTGTTTACTGGTTGCGTGGAGAGTTCCTCCGAAATATTCAGCGTGCTGCCGCCGCCGCCTCCCGTACCGGATGTGCCAAATTGGGATGAATATTGGTTTGTTCCGCCAGTAGTGCCAGCGCCTCCTCGTTGTTGTTGCTGCGGTTGCGGACTCGCACCGGGCAGCCCGCCACCGGGCAGTCCACCAGCTCCCGCTCCCTCTGTGCCTGGCTCGGTCAACGCCTGAACCAACACCGGTAGAACGTCGCCGGCGGACACATATTGCAAATAGCGCGTGACCGGTTTTGCAAACTCAACGTTGGCGTCAAATTCATGAATTAGTTCACGAATGAAAGGCATGTTGATTGGACGCGTCACAACGTGGATTCGGTTAGTGCGCACGTCAGGAGTAAGCTTGATTTTCCCTACGATTATCGCTTCCTCGGACAGCACGCCCAATCCGGCACCTTCAACTTGCTGTGGTTGTGGAACCGCTGCCGGCATGTTCACTCTGCGGACACCGGGCTGAGTGGGCGATTCGGTGCCCTTTTCGAAAATGTCCTTGAGCATGTCGCAGACTTTGCTCGCATCGGCGCGGTCGAGCCTGATAAACTCACTCACCACTTCCGCCGGCGCCACATCCACCTGGTTAATCACACTGGCAAGCTGCCGGATGATATCGGCGTTTTGCGTCACCAGAAGAGCGGATGCTTTCGGCAAGGCGAGAATGTTGATCGTCCCCGAGCTTCCCTGAAAATATGCCATCAACACCTGTTGAAGCTCCTGGGGATCCGCGTATTGCAGATGGAACAGGAAGCTAATCACCGGGTTTCCCGGCGGGATATCCGCAAGATCGGAAACGATTGGTACCGGCGCTTTCCGAGGATTTTGACCTGCTCCCACGACAGCGGTTATGTCGCGGCCAGATGGAACGAGAGAGATTCCGTTCAGACCCATGCTCATCTCGATGATTTTGATAGCTTCCTCGCGCGACACGTCCTTGGTGATGAAAATGTTCACCTTCCCCTGCACGAAATTATCCATGACCAGCTTCTTGCCAGTGAGCTGTTCGTAGAGATGCAACACATCGACGACATCGCTGTTCGGGAATTGAAGCCGAACCATGGCAGGCGCGTTTGGAGGGGGAGAAGCCGGCGCTTCTGCCGGGGGCGCGTTCCCTATCTGAGAAGCAGGGGATGGCTCGGGACGCCCCAGCTTGGTCTGAGCCGAGGCTGAGCTCGCGCCGGCAAGCACGAGCGTCGCGATGCAGAAAAAGCGGTGCACAGCCTTATTTGGATGGATGGGCGACGCTAGTGCATTTATGAGACCCGTCAAAATATTTCCCTCGGTTGAGACGATCCTGAAGCTGGACGCAGCGGGGAGGAGCTTATAAGAGATTGCCATCATTGCAAACGAGAGTAACGCCATCAATTTGCGCGCAGCCGCGGATTCCCGGTAGCGCATCCGTCTGGTGTTCTGTTTCTGGGGAGCACAGGCCGCCAGCCTGTAGTTGCCGGCAGCCCTGGCGGCAACATTCTTTGCGCACGCAATCAGGAGTGACGCGAATTCCCCTTCTCGGCAAGCTGCCGAGACCTGCAGGCTGGCAGCCTGCGCTCCACAGAACCGCGGGTTTCCCCCGCGCGGTCGCGATCATCTGTTGCATCGTGATCACATCGACCGTCACCGCCGCGCCCGAGGAAGCCGCAAATGCACTTACGCGGATTCGATCTGTTCTTCAGGCACAGCAGGATGCTTGGAACCGGGGCGATATTGATGGATTTATGAACGGGTACTCCCGCTCGGCATCGACTGTCTTTGTTTCGGAAGACACGCTCAGACGCGGCTGGCAAACCGTGCGCGATCGTTACAGGAAAAAATATTCCAGTCGCGCGAAGATGGGGACGCTCACGTTTTCTAATCTTGAAATCACGCTGTTATCATCTGATTCGGCGGTGGCGTCCGGCCGATGGAAGCTGAATCGTGCAAACGACCAGCCGCACGGAAGGTTTACCCTGATTCTTAGACGCCTGCCGGAAGGCTGGCGAATTGTGTACGATCATACGTCGGCGGCTGCGCCGCCCAAGTAATCAGTCGAAAGTTACAACGTTAAAACCGGCGTTCCTTTTTAACTTTGTAACACTTTTAACTTTTTAACCTGGTTAGAAGCTTCTCGTGGATGTTATCAAACCCGCCATTGCTGAAAACCACGACGACGTCGTTTGGCCGCAGCATCGGAACGATTCGATCGACAATCGCATCGGCGTTCTGCTCGTAAAACGCAGGACGGCCCGCCTTGGCGATCGCAGCCACAACTCTTTCGGGATTCAGTCGCTCTTCTTCAGGGATCTGTTCCAGCTTGGCGACCTGCGCAATGAAAACTCCATCGGCTAACTTTAACGCGTCGGGAAGCTGCTGTTGAAAGACTGCGCGACGCGTTGTGTTGGAGCGCGGTTCGAAGATAGCCCACAGCCGATTTCCTCGATACCGATGGCGCAATGCTTCCAAGGTGTATGCGATCGCGGTAGGATGATGACCGAAGTCGTCGATCACTTTCACCCCTCGGGCTTCCCCGCGGACTTCCTGCCGCCGGGCGATCCCGGCAAAAGTCTTAAACGCGCTGTCGATTTTCGCCTTCGGCACATCGTAAAACCGCGCCGCCATCGCCGCCATTGCAGCATTGTGCACATTAAATTCTCCTACGAGCGGGATCTCGAACGTCTCATCTCCAAGCTTGAATCTGGAACCTTCAGCTGAGGAGGCGATATCACGGATTCGTTGTGCGCAATTCTTCGAAAAACCCACTTCAATCATCTGTGCAAGACAATCTTTTGCCACCTCGACGCAATTGGCATCGTCGCCATTCACCAGCACCATGCCGTTCCGAGGAACAATGTTAAGCAAACGCCGAAAGCTGAGCTTGATTTCATCGACGTCGTCGAAGATATCCGCGTGATCAAACTCGATGTTGTTTATGATCAGCAGCTCCGGCAGATAATGAATAAACTTCGAGCGCTTGTCGAAAAAGGCTGAATCGTACTCGTCGCCTTCGATCACGAAATACTTCGAATCATTCAGGCGCGCGCCCTGGCCAAGGTTTTTCGGGAGTCCTCCGATGACGTAACCGGGTTTGCGCCCGGCTTTTTCCATAATCCAGGTGAGCAGCGCTGTTGTCGTTGTTTTACCGTGCGTCCCGGTAACAACGAGATTATGGCGGCCGCGCAAAAAATAATTTTTCAGCACTTCCGGCAGCGAAAGGTAAAGGAGCTTTCTGTTCAGCACAGCTTCCACTTCCGGATTGCCACGCTTCATCGCGTTGCCGATGACCACCACGTCTGCATCGGGAGGGATATTTTCCGCGCGATACCCCTCTTTTAACGAGACGCCCTTTTCCTGGAGAAAAGTCGACATCGGCGGATACGCATTTTCGTCCGACCCAGTGACTTTGAATCCGCGCTCCTTGAGCGCTGCCGCCACCGACGCCATGGCCGTGCCGCAAATCCCAAGGAAATGAAATTTCTTCGGCACTTCCTTCACGCGGGGAGAAGAAACCACGGATTACGCGGATTTCACGAATAACAATTTATGATAAAATATCTGCTTCATCCGCGTAATTTGCGGTTCTTATTTTTTCTCAAACACTTCCACTGCCTCCCACGCCTCATCAGGCGGCGCCTGTTCGTATTCGAGAGCGCGATTGAGATACATCTTAGCCAGTAAATCGTCCGGATAAAATTCCAGGAAACGAGAAAACAGAATCTTGGCCTCAGTAAAATCGCGTGCCCGAAATAGTTCCAGTCCCTCCTCGTACGTTTCGAGCCACTTCAAGAATTCTGGGTCGATCTCCTCGTTTCGAGCGCCGATGAAAGTAAAAACATCCACCGGTTTGCTTTTGCCTTTCACTTGTACGCGGGCAACCGAGCGAAGATGAACCTCGTCACGCGCCAATTCAGCCGCGGAGGCGCCGACCAGAATATCTACGCCATAAATTCGCGTGAGCCCCTCGAGCCGCGAAGCCAAATTAACCGAGTCGCCGATGACCGTGGGGTCCATCCGCTCGTGCGAACCAATATTGCCGACGACCACTTCGCCTTGATTGATGCCGATGCCCATGCCGAGCCCCATACGACCCTCTTCGCGCCATTTTTGATTGAGCTGCCTCAGCTCCCGCCGCATCCCCAGCGCCGCACGCACGCAATTTTTCGCGTCCTGCGCCATGCCAAAACTGCGCACGTTTCCCCATACAGCCATGATCGCGTCGCCGATAAATTTATCGAGGGTCCCGCCATTACTGAAAACAACCGAAGTCATGCGGCTGAGATACTCATTAAGTTGCGAGACTAGCGCTTCGGGATCTGCTTTTTCCGCTAACGTGGTGAAACCAATCAAATCCGAGAACAATACCGTCGCAGGAACGCGGACTCCGCGAAGTGAGCTGTAATAGCTGTCAGGATTTTCGAGGACTTCTTTGACTAAATTTTTCGAGACATAACGCTCAAGCGTGCGCCGAGTGCGCAATTTCTCGAGCCGCTCGATCGCGTATTCCAAACCGAGCGAAAATAATCCGCTTAACAGCAGCGCGGAAAGCACCGGAACCGTGAGAAGCAGCAATCCCGTTTTGTCGTACAGAAATCGTGCGGCGCCGAGATATGCGCCCGTAATTACAACGAGTGCACCAAGACAAAGTAACGGCCGGCGCAAGAAGCCGACGACCGACCACGCCATGAGCCCCGCTGCGGCCACGAGTGCTAGTCCGGTTTTCGCCGGCGTAGGCCGCAAAAATTCGTGATTCATCGCCGCAGCCATTGCCTGCAAATGAAGCGCAGGACCCAACGTGGTTGGGCTTATCGGCGTAACAACGAAGTCGTGCTCCACCTGCGCAGACGAGCCGACCATTACAATCTTGTCCTTGAAAAACGCGCCGTCGGCGTAATTGGCGTGCCAAAACTTTGGATCAAAAACCTCATAAAGCGGACGGGGCGCAAACGCGTCCGGCGACGTGAAACGAATCATGTGACCACGAAAATCGTGCGGCACATCATTCGCGTGACCGATCTTGTCCAGGGCGCGCGCCGAAAGAGATTGATAAACTTCTTCGCTGGAGTCCGGCGGTAAACCGGCGAGTTGCCGGTCAGTCACGCGATAAGTCGCGGCGCGGATTTTTCCGTCGATTGGATCGGTCCAGAAATTCACGAACCCGACGCGATCGTCCTGCAATTGCGGCGGCGGAATCAGCGTATTGTTTGGCGTGACGGCTTGGGCCGAGTTCGCCATGTCGAAATTAGCGCCGAGCACGACCTTATCGTGGTAACGATCAAGCGCAGCATGAAATGCTGGATCACCATCATTGGGCGGACTAAAGATCATGTCGAACATCACCACGCGCGCGCCCGCGGCGAACAACCGATCGAGCACCAGCACCCATACTTCGCGTGACCACGGGAATGGCTTCTCGGTCATCAGCTGAAATGCGCGATTGCCCGCAATTTCTTCAGCGCTCAACGGCGGCAATTGCAATGTGCTTTGATCGATTCCGAGGAAAACAAAATCGGATGGCGCCGAAGTCTTTCGGCCTTCTCGCCGGAGCAAATCCTCAAAGCTCTGTTCACCGCGCCACGGCGCCGAAATAAATGGGACGCCTGGTAAAAAATGACCGAGAGAAATCACGCCTGTCCAAAAAAAGCAGATTAAAGCCAGGATCAGGAATCTATGACGTCCGAGCCAGTACATGCCGGCGGAATTTAGCACTAAAATGTTCAAGCGTTAAAGCGTCGGCTTCGGCACTGCAACTTCTGGCCCTGCGAAAAGCAGTTGTCATTCTCGACTCACTACTTATTGTTCGTCGCTCGGCGCTGCCGCGTCGTGACGATCTGCGCACCTGGTTCCGCGCAACGGGACTGCATCAGCGAGTGAGGTCGCGAAGATCGATAGTGGAACAAACGACTCGCTGAACGAGGAGCTCCGAAGCAATTCGGGGCAAACAACCATGCCAAGAGCTACAAATGCCCCGGCAAGCCGGGCGCGACGTAAACGAATCTTAAAAAAAGCCAAGGGTTACCGCGGACGCCGTTCAAAACTTTTCCGCTACGCCAAGGACGCCATCATGAAGGGCCAGTATTGGGCCTATCGCGACCGCAAAACGCGTAAACGCACGTTTCGCTATCTTTGGATTCAACGCCTGAACGCCGCTGCGCGCGCAAATGGAATGACCTACAGTCGTCTTGCGGAGGGGTTGAAGGCCGCAGGCATCGGCCTGGACCGCAAAATTCTTGCCGATCTGGCGGTCGCGGATGAGACCGCGTTCAAGTCGATTGTCGATCAGGCGAAGGACGCGCTGGAAAAGAAAAACAAGAAGGCGGCGTAGGCACGCGAGTTAAAAATTTACAACGTTACAAAGTTAGAAACGGAAGGCGCATCTCCTTTTGTAACTATGTAACTTTGGAACATTTTAACTTCTATCATGCATCCACTCGAACAGCTTCGCGATGATGCCCTGCGCGAAATCGAAACTGCGGCTGACGAACAGGCGCTTGAGGCCGCACGCGTAAAGTATCTCGGCAAGAGTGGCAGCATTTCCGCGTGGGGTGAGCAGATGAAAGCGCTCGCCAAAGCAGAGAAGCCAGTCATTGGCAAACTACTCAACGAGGTTCGCAACACCGTTACCGCCGCGATCGAAACGCGCAACGCACAATTCCGCTCAGAAAAAGAATCGGGTGCCCTCGCCAAGATCGACATCTCGCTGCCGGGAACGCCGCACGAAATCGGCGCGCTGCACCCGCTCGCGCAGATGTGGGAACGTTCTATCGAAATTTTTCGGCGAATGGGGTTCGCGCTCGCGGACGGCCCGGATATTGAAGACGAATGGCATTGTTTCGACGCGCTCAACACACCGCCTGAACATCCGGCGCGAAACGAGCAGGACACATTTTATCTGCCGGACGGACGTTTGCTGCGAACCCACACTTCGACCGTGCAAATTCGAACGATGCAAGCCGTGCCCCCGCCGATTCGTGTGATCGCTCCCGGTGCTGCCTATCGTCGCGATGAACTCGATGCCACGCACAGCCCGCAGTTTCACCAGATCGAAGGACTTTATGTTGATGAAAGCGTAAGCGTTGCCAACTTGAAAGGCGCTCTCGAGTTTTTCATGCGCGAACTTTTCGGTTCGAGAACCGAAGTGCAATTTCGCCCGCACTTCTTCCCGTTCACCGAGCCGAGTCTCGAGGTTTATGTGAAATCGAAAGCGCTCAAAGGTGGCGAGCGCTGGATCGAAGTCGCCGGCTCGGGCGTGGTCCATCCAGCCGTTTTCGAAGCGGTCAACAAAGCGCGTGGTGACAAAGCGTACGATCCTGAAAGGTGGAGTGGCTACGCCTTCGGTCTGGGCATGGATCGCCTGGCGATGATTCTGTTCGACATTCCCGACATCCGCTTGTTCGCGCAAAATGATTTGCGGTTTCTCCGCCAATTCGCATGAAATTTTCCGTCAATTGGTTGCGCGAATTTGTCGATCTTCCAAAGAATCCTGAAGAGATCGCCGAAGTGCTGACTCGCGCCGGCATTGAAACCAAAAATATCGAGACACGCGGCGCGAACGTCGAGCAGGTGATCGTTTCGCAAATCACCGCGTCGTCGCGCCATCCGAATGCTGATCGGCTCACAGTTTGCGAAGTCGACGACGGCAGCGGCACGAAACGCCAAATCGTTTGCGGGGCGACAAATTACAAAGTCGGCGACAAAGTTCCGCTCGCCTTGCCGGGCGCAAAGTTGCCGAACGGAACTGAAATTCGCAAAAGCAAACTGCGCGGAGTCGAATCGGAAGGAATGCTTTGCAGCCCAATCGAGCTCGGCCTCGGTTCGGACGCGACCGGTCTTTTGATTTTATCGCCCAACGCGAAAGTCGGCGCGTCGATTTCGGATCTTTTCCCGAGCGACAACGTTCTCGATGTCGAAATCACACCGAACCGCGGCGATTTGCTGAGTCACTTCGGATTGGCGCGCGAAATTGCGGCTCTCACCGGAAAAAAACTTAAGTCAACGGCGCGCGAATCGAAAATTCCCGTCAAGAAGACTGGCGTGAACATCACCTCAACACGCGAATGTCCGTTTTTCTCCGCGCGCAAGATCGACAACGTAATGGTCGGACCGAGTCCTGAATGGTTGCGCGCGAAGATCGAGAGCGTTGGGGTTCGCTCGATCAACAATATCGTCGATATCTCAAACTTCGTGATGCTCGAGCTCGGACAACCGACGCACGCGTTCGACGCGAACAAATTGAAGGGCGGCATCAATGTGCGCCTCGCGCGTGACGGCGAGAAATTTCTGGCGCTCGATGGAAAGACTTATTCGCTCAAGCCGGACAATTGTGTTGTCGCCGATCAAGAGCGCGCGGTTGGAATCGGCGGCGTAATGGGCGGCGAAGAAACCGGCGTGACTGAGTCAACCAAGAATGTCTTGCTGGAAGCTGCTTACTTTTTGCCGGCGAGTATTCGTGGGACCGCGCACGAATTAAATCTACCGAGCGATGCCAGTTACCGATTCGAGCGCGGCGTCGATCCTGAAATGGTGCTCCGTGCATCGCAGCGGGCCACCGAATTGATTCAAGAGATCGCGGCCGGAATTCCGGCTAAGGAAATCAACGTCGCCGGCAACCTCCCAGCGAACCCTGCCGATGTTTCGTTGCGCTACGAGAAATGTGATCGCGTTGTTGGGATCGCGATCAAACCGAAAACGGTCGACGAAGCTCTAACCGGATTCGGTTTGAAGAAAATCAGCGCGGCCGAAATAACGAAATGGAAAATTCCAAGCTACCGGCGCGATTTGCAACGCGATGTCGATCTTATCGAAGAAGTCGTGCGAGCTTACGGCGCCGAAAGAATTTCGGGAACGGATCGCAGCCGATTCACGCCTTCGAGCGCGGCTGACCGCGCGCACGATTTGGAATTACAAATGCGCCAACGACTGGTTGCAGGTGGCCTTACTGAAGTGCGGACGTCAAAGTTGCTTCCCAGGGAAAGATTCGCGTTTGGGGAAAATGCGATCGAGTTACCCAATCCACTGAGCGAAGATCACGTGGCATTGCGCCCCAGCTTGTTGCCGGGGTTGTTAGGAGTGCTTGACCACAACGTTCGTGCGGGAGCGGATCACGTCGCGATCTTTGAAACAGGTAAGGTTTTCGAACCACCGAGCGGCGCAGAAGAGAAACGAATAGCTATTCTCCTTTGGGGTAACGTTGGCAGTGAAGTTCATTGGCGGAACGAAAAACGCCGCGTTGATTTCTTCGATCTAAAAGGCGCGATCGAACTAGCAAGAACCGGTTTGTCTCTTCGTCGAGATCAGCATGCCAACTTTGCGCTCGCTGTAGCAGTCACCGCGGGTAATCAACGGGTTGGCCTCGCCGGGCAGCTAACGAATTCGCTCACGTCAACAATCAACGCACCTGGCAACGTCTTTGTTGCGGAAGTATCGCTTGATTTCCCGATTAGCGGTTTGGGGTCGCGCGCAACTTTCCGCGAACTTGGGAAATTTCCTGCCGTCTCGCGCGACATTGCGATGATTGTTGCCGAAGATTTGACCCACGAAAAAATATGGGAAGTGATTTTCCATCCAACGGAACCGTTGTTAGAACGAGTTGAATTTTTTGATCTCTTCGCGGGCACTGAAATCGGTGAAGGAAAAAAGTCGCTCGCATATCGATTGACATATCGCGACCAGAGTCGCACACTGACAAGCGAGGAAGTGAACGCAGCGCATGCGAAAATTCGCGAGAGATTGCGAAGCGACCTCGGCGCAGAATTGCGGGAATAGTTCTTTGATAGTTTGAGAGTCGTTTGTTGAGGGTTGGGAAGAAAACCAGTGCTTTTCTCTCAACTCTCAACCAGCGGCTCTCATCAGTCGCGGGTAGTTTCGCGCTTTACCCTGCGATGTTCGAGATTGCAGGTGGGATTCCCGAACCGATATTTGGTTAACCTAAGGAGGCTGAGTCGCTCGGAGAAGATGGCAGGCCTTAATTGGAAGTCAGACGCTGCGGCGACGGTCATCCGCCCGTTACGAAAAGGGAACGGGAGATCCGCCTAAACGGCATCAGCGGGGTAACATTTCAAAAAACCCGGATCGAGATTTTTCGATCCGGGTTTTTAATTCAAGCATCGACAAAGCGAAGCGGGTGGCTAAAAAACTTTACATTTAGCCTTTCAAGGGATTTGAAAATGCGCCGATAAAATCGACAGTGCGCAGTGATATGCGCGCCCTGTTAGCTCTCGAAGACAGTCGATTTTTCGAGGGCGAATCCTTTGGCGCGACCGGCACCTGTGTAGGCGAAGTTTGTTTCAATACGGCGATGACCGGTTATCAGGAAGTGTTGACCGATCCTTCCTACCGCGGGCAGATCGTGGCGATGACTTATCCGTTGATCGGCAACTACGGAACAAACTCATTCGATCAGGAAAGCCGGTCGCCGCACGTACGCGGCTTTGTCATCGAAGAGCTAAGCGAAATCCCGAGCAACTGGCGCTCGGAGATGCCGCTGGACGAATATTTAAAGAAATGGAATATCCCCGGCGCACAGGGAATTGACACTCGTGCGCTGACCCGGCACCTGCGCACCCGCGGCGCGATGAAAGCTTGTTTAACGACGGAAGAAATGTCGCCGGAGGAAGCAACGCAGAAAGCGATCAACGGCGAGGGGGTCATCGGCATGGATTACGTTCGCGAAGTTTCGGCGCGCGAAATTTATCACTGGGATCCCGAGGACAAGCTGAGTGAGCCGTGGTCAATCAGATCCAGTAACGGTGGAATCAAACCCATCCTTCCACCTGCCCGGTTTCGCATCGTGGCCTATGATTATGGAATCAAGGAAAATATTCTGCGGCTGCTGCGGCAGAAAGGTTTTCGCGTCACGGTTGTGCCAGCAATTACAACCGCCGAAGAAGTGCTCGCGCTAGATCCCGATGGCATTTTTCTTTCTAACGGACCCGGAGATCCCGGGGCCCTCGCGTACGCACATAAGTCAACGCGCGATTTGATGGGGAAGAAGGCGATTTTCGGGATTTGTCTTGGCCATCAGATTCTCGGGTTCGCGTTCGGCGGCTCGACGTACAAATTAAAATTCGGGCATCACGGCGCGAACCAGCCTGTAAAAGATTTGAGCAGCGGCAAAGTGGCAATCACAGCGCAAAATCACGGGTTCGCCGTCGATCCAAAGTCGCTGCCGTCAAATGTGGAAGTAACGCACATCAATTTGAACGACGGCACCGTGGAGGGGATGCGGCACAAGGAGCTGCCGATTTTTAGCGTGCAATATCATCCCGAAGCTGCGCCCGGCCCGCATGATGCATCGTACTTTTTCGATCAGTTTGCGGATCTGATCGAGAAACAAACGTAGGCGCGATCGCCGAGCGCGCCGAAACGACCGTCCTGTTGATTCCTTCATGGCGTTGACCGACGCGCCGAGCAGCCCACATTCCTGTTATGTTTAATTCAATAAGCAATAAACCTACTGTCTTGAGAGTTGCAGTGACCGCGACTTTCATTGCAGCTCTGGCGTCTGCGCCACTGGCGATCGCGCAGGAACACGAGCATGGCAGTGACGACGCCGCCTCAAAAGAAGTGACCGGCGAAGTGGTGGATATGATGTGCTACGTCGATCATAACGCGGTCGGCGAAAAACATGGCCAGTCCTGCGGTGCGAAGTGCATCAAGGGTGGTGGACCAGTCGGTATCGTCAGTGAGGGAAAAGCATATCTGGTAGTTGGCGAACATAAGCCAATCAACGATCAACTCGCCGAGTACTGCGGCAAGACGATCACGGTCAAGGGCAAGCTGGCAGAGCGTGGCGGCATTGCCATGATCGAGAATGTCGAGGTCGTTAAAAAATGACGAGCGATTGGTCGCTCGTCATCCTGACCGAAGCCAAGCGGAGTCGAAGTATCCCGCGGAACTGCCAGACAGCTCTACAGCGCGATTCCCCGACTTCGCTTGGAATGACCGATGGCGGTCATTTATAATACGGTCGCAATGACGGCCGCAGTTTTCCGATTTTAAGCGCCGTATCGATTTGCAAATCAGAAACCGGCGCATCAGCGAGTCCGCCGCCGGACGGACTCGCCGTGGCGAATTTTCGGATGTCGCCTGCCTCCAGCGCCGCGATCGGTAATCCATCCAAAAATAAAATGCGATTTGCTGTCAGCGCAGCAATTCGCGGGCCCGGCGTCAGAACGCCTTGCAAATTCAGCGGATCGGCCGCACTCAGCACAATTAGTTCGCCATCTGGGGACGCCTTGCGGATGGAGCGCAACAAGCCGATGGCCTCAGGCAGAGCAAATTGTTCGCCGCTGATTCCTCCCACAAAATAGCCGCCTCGAATCTCGCCGCGCGCCTCCCAGCGACGATAAATTCGCCCAAGCTCATACCAATTAACCGGGAAACTCTCCCGCTCAAGCAAGCGGCGAAACACGACGCCATAACGATGCAGAAACACCCGCGCAAATTGTTCGATGGCCGCGGCGCGCGCGGAACTTTCCGCTCCATTCCCTGATAGTTGCGAAGCAAAGTCAGTCCTCAGCAACGACCAACGTCCGGCAAATTCGATGCTGGCAAGATTTGTTTTGCGTCGCCGTTTCCCAACGTTTCTACCAAACGTGGGACGTTTATTTGACGGCACCAGAAGAGCTCGCAATCCATCGAAGCTGTCCGAAGTCACCAGTCCGAGTGCGGCAAGTTGCGACAAGGCTTCTTCGACTTGAGAAGGCAGTAGCCCGCTGCATCGCACCAGTTCGCTGAAGAAGAGCGCCCCGCCCGCTGCGAGTGTATCGAACATAGTTCGGCCGGCGACGGAAAGTTCCATCTCCGAATTCGCGCGGGCCAGTACCAGCCAATGCTGGAGGTTCTCGCGTTGATAAAGTGCAATGGGGCTGGTCCGCAACGGAGCGCTGGTGCGCGCGCTTGGATTTTGCGGCGCGCTCAAGCGTGCCCAACCAATACGGCCGGAAAAACAAAGGCGATCAAGCCATTCGGGGTCGTAGTCGGCAACGCGAGCGGCGAGGACAGCAGACTCCCACGCGGCCAACGGCAGCTCGAACCCGTCGAGTTGCTCGAGAACAGACTGCAAACCTTCAAGCCCTTCGACGCGGTGTTCCTGATCGGCGCGCTGCCATGCGAACAGAAAGCGATAAAAATCTTGCTGTGAAACCGGCTGAATCTCCGCGCGCAAACGATCGATCGTGAGCCGATGAATTCGCGCCAGTAATCGCCGATCGCACCATTCCTGCTCTGTTGTGTGCGGGCGAAATTTACCGCGCAAAACAAACCCTTCCGCTTCGAGCGCCAGTAATGCCGCGTCGATCTCTGACGCCGGCAATATCAATATATCCGAAAGCTCACCAACAGTGATCGGACCGCAAACTTCCATTCGCCCGCGAACCACTTCGCGAATGGCGTTTGCGCGCTCCCACGTCTTTCCGCGCACCGAGTCGGGAACAGTCAATTCAGGCTCAACACGCGCGTTGGGGTAAATCGTTTGAACCATTGGCAACCCCTCCGCTGCGACCGAGAACCTCTTGGTGGAACCAGTCCCGCGACCGCGGGAGGCCTCACCATTGCTGTGGCGCTTTTCGGGCATTTCCTCAGCGTTTGAAAGCGGCGCAGCCGCGCCGCACTCCAAAACCTCGCGGTCATAAGGAGTTTGTGCGGCAAGAATCAGTCGTGTCGCTCGGTTTTCAGCTGTCAGTATCGACAAGAATTGCTCTGCATTCTCGCCGTCCGACGTTTGCTGAACCTCCTCTGGCGTCATCACGCCGAGCAACATTAATGCGTCATGCAATTCATCTGCAGTCGTTGCCTGGGGCCACGCTTCCTTTTGCACCTTCTCAATCGCCGCCGCGTCGAGAATTCCAAGCTCATGACTTCCATTACGTTCGGAAGCCCGACGCGTGTACACCGCCTGGGTGCGGCGTTCCTCCAAAGGCGCGTTATCCAGAAAGGCATAGGGGCGCGCGTTCAAAATCTCGGCAGCCAGCGGTGAGGGTTCCGGCAAATCGCGCGCGATACAGCGAATCCCACCCCGTTCGATCTTCCGTAACAGCTCTTCCAACCCATCGATGTCCATGGCTTCAGTCAAACAATCGTCGATCGTCTGCTTCACCAACGGATGGTCCGGAATTTCGCGGTCGCCCACGATGTGTTCCAGACAAGCGAGCTGATCCGGGAAAACTGCTGCCAAAAGATTTTCCGACTCCATGCGCTGCAGTGGCGCGGCGATTTTTGCGCCGCCACGAAACCGAGGCACAGCAAGTGAACGCGTCGCATTCCAGCGCCACCGAATGGTAAACATCGGCGCGTCGAGCAAGGCTTGGACAAGCAGGTGACGCACCGTTTTGGAATTCAGATAGCGAAAAACCTCCTCAAGCGGGAACGAATGCTGCGTGCCAAGCGAAATCACGATCGCGTCATCTGTGGCTGCCGCCTGGAGCTCGAAATTGAACGAACGACAAAAACGTTTTCGCAGCGCCAGGCCCCATGCGCGATTGATCCGATTGCCGAATGGCGAGTGAAGAACAAGCTGCATCCCGCCCGATTCATCGAAAAAGCGCTCCATCACCAACGTTTGCTGCGAGGGAATTGCGCCGAGCGACCGATAAGCGTCCGCGAAATAGTCGCTAACCTGTTCAGCCGCTTCATCCGGCAACCGCATTTCGTTGACCAACCACTCACTAGGGGTTTGTCCACCGATAACAACCGTTTCGATTTCGGTCCGCAAATCGGACACAGCCTGCGACAACTCCGAGGTGCGCGCCGGAGCTTCGCCCAGCCAGAATGGAATTCCCGGTGGCTGGCCTTTTGCGTCTTCGACACGAACGACACCAGAGTTGATTCGCAGAATTCGCCACGAAGCATTCCCGAGCTGAAAAATATCGCCGGCCAAACTTTCCACCGCGAAATCCTCGTTCACCGTGCCGAGGAAGGTTTCCGATGGATCAAGGACCACGCGATAATCAGCATTGTCGGGAATTGCGCCACCGGACGTAAGAGCAACGAGCCGTGCACCGCGTCGCCCACGCAAACGATGATTAACTGCATCATGATGAATCAATGCCGAGCGCCGGCCGCGCTTGGTGCTGAACCCTTCAGCGAGCATTTTCACTACGCTGTCGAACTCTTCGCGAGTGAGATTGCGATAGGACCAGGATGAACGGACCAGGTTTAAGAACTCATTTTCATCCCAATCCTCGGTAGACGCCGAGGCGACAATTTGCTGTGCCAGGACATCCAGCGGTTTTTCCGGAATGCTGAGGCAATCAAGCTCGCCGCGACGAACACAACGCAGTAATGCAGCGCATTCGACCAGTTCATCACGGCTCAATGGGAAGATACGGCCCTTAGGCAAACCACCGCGCTTATGCTCGGCACGGCCGACGCGCTGTAGCAGGGTGGCGATGGATCGTGTCGTGCCGAGCTGACAAACGAGATCAACCCACCCGATATCGATGCCCAGCTCCAGCGAAGCTGTGGCAACGAGCGCTTTCAGTTCGCCTCGCTTCAATCGATCTTCCGCATCCAGGCGCAGCTTCGCAGAAAGACTTCCATGATGCGATGTCACCGCGTCCGCGCCGAGCAGTTCGCTCAGATGGTGCGTCACGCGTTCGGCCATTCGACGCGTGTTCACGAAAACCAAAGTGGTCCGGTGCGCTTGGATCAACTCCGCGAGACGATGATAGATTTCCTCCCAGACTTCATTCGACATCACCGCCTCAAGCGGCGACTTCGGAAGTTCGATCGCCAGATCCAATTCTCGGCGATGACCTATGTCGATGATTTCACAGTCCGGATTGCCGACGGCATCCACTGCATGCGCGCCGACTAAGAAACGCGCGACTTCTTCGATTGGTTTTTGTGTCGCGGACAAACCGACTCGCTGGAGCGGTCCGCCCGAGGCGGATTTCGTTAACGCAGCTAAGCGCTCGACACTCAGGGCGAGATGCGCGCCACGCCGGTCGTCCACCACAGCGTGAATCTCATCCATGATGAGCGTCCGCGTCGTAGCCAGCATCCGCCGGCCCGATTCGGAAGTGAGCAGCAGATAGAGAGATTCCGGTGTCGTAACGAGGATGTGCGGCGGCTTTTTTATCAGCGCTTGCCGTTGCGCGGCGGTTGTATCGCCGGTGCGAACTTCGGCGCGCACATCGATCTCGCGTCCGTTCGGTTGCTGTAGTAACGCGCGAATCCCGACGAGCGGCTCCTGAAGATTTTTCCGGATATCGTTGCTCAACGCTTTGAGCGGCGACACGTAGACGACTTGCGTTTCATCGGGCAATTCAGTTTGTGCGCCTTCTCGGAACAACGCATCCAGCGAAGCAAGGAACGCCGCCAGCGTTTTGCCGGAACCGGTCGGCGCAGAAATCAGCACGTGCCGACCGGATTGAATCGCCGGCCAGCCGCGCAGTTGTGGTTCCGTCGGTGATCCGAACGTTTGCTCGAACCACTGCGCGACCGCGGGATGAAATCGGAAAGACTGCATAAAAGCAAGAGTGGAACAATTAATTTAGGTGCCGACGGGAGAAAGAAAAGTTTTCGCGAAACCTTCCGAGCGTGATCGGCTTCTCCTGAAGAGGGTGTCAGGCGCCGAAGGTGCAATAATCTGTTCCATGGCGTGTCGCACGCAAAGTCCGTGATAAGCCGCGTCTTTGCCAACGCGTTGAGGACAACGCGTTCCACCTTCGGAATGCGTCCCGGCCGAGCGGCTACGTTACGCGCCCGCTCTCAGCGCGATCACTTCACGCAACATTCGCAAACTATCGCGAAAAAAACTCACTTTGCTACCCTCAGCATGGTTCCAGCGCACCGGAATTTCACGGATTCGCAATCCGGCATGCTGCGCCAGGTAAAGCAGTTCGACATCGAAGGCGAAGCCGTCCAGGCGGGCGGCCTCCAGAATTGGGCGGCACACATCGAGACGAAAAGCCTTGAACCCGCATTGCGTATCCCAAAACGGTAGACCGGTCGCAAAACGTACGAGCAAGTTGAACGCGCGACCCGCCTGCTCGCGTCGCCAGGGTTGATGAATTCCAATCAATCCCCGATCCAGCGCCCGAGACCCAAATGCAATGTCGATCTCGCCATTTGCAATCAGCTCGATCAATTTCGGCGTCTCCCCCAGCGGCGTGGAAAGATCCGCATCGAAAAACAGGCCAATCGGTTTTCGGGCGGCAAGCAATCCGGAACGCACGGCGGCGCCTTTGCCGCGATTTGGAAAATTCTCGAGCAAGCGCGTCTCGATCCTGGCATCTTTCAATCTTTCACGTGCAATTGCCCCAGTCGCATCAGTTGATCCGTCATTCACCACGATCAATTCGCTCTCCGGCGCATTTGCCGCGAGATAATCGAGCGTGAGGCGAAGCGTCTCTCCGATGCGCGCCGCTTCGTTGAAACAGGGAATAACGACGGAAAAGGGTGGAAGCATGGGAGTTCGTTAAACAGTTGAAGCGTTGAACCGTTCAAGCGGGTTTCCATTTCAAGCCTATTAACGCTCCAACGCTTCAACGCTTTAACACTTCAACGATAGATTTCGATCACAAACTTGCCGTTTGGATCGACGTAGCCCCGATACATTCCAGCGGTATTAAATGGCAAAGCCATGTCGCCCTGGCGATCGATGGCGATCAGTCCACCCGTACCGCCAAGCTTCGCCACCTTATCCAAAGCGGCCTGCGCCGCGTCCTTGAGAGACATCCCCCGGTATTCCATCAAAGCCGAAACGTCACGCCCAACCGTCGCGCGAATAAAATATTCACCGTCGCCGGTCGCGGAAACGGCGCATGTTGCGTTGTTCGCGTAGGTGCCTGCACCGATAACAGGCGAATCGCCAATGCGCCCCGGTCGCTTGTTTGTTGTGCCACCGGTTGAAGTCGCTGCTGCAAGATTCCCGTTTTGATCCAGCGCAACTGCACCCACTGTGCCGTGCCGATCTTGATCGGTAATCAAAAGCTTTTTACCGGTATCCCTCTTGCGACTCTTTTCAGCAGCCTTCATTTTCTGCAAAGCATCCCAACGCTCCTGGGTAAAAAAATATTTCTGGTCTACGAGTTCAATACCGTTTTCCTTCGCGAACACTTCTGCGCCTTCGCTATCCATCATGACGTGTCCGGACTTCTCCATCACCAACCGGGCAAGATTGATCGGATTTTTGATGTGCTTCAACGAAGCCACCGCGCCGGCAGCGAGCGTTTTTCCGTCCATGATGGCTGCGTCCATCTCGTTCGTCCCAGCGCTTGTAAACACAGAGCCTTTGCCTGCGTTAAAATGTGGATCGTCTTCAAGTACGCGCACAGCGGCCTCCGTTGCGTCGAGACTTGAGCCACCGCGCTTAAGTATTTCGTAACCGGCCGTGAGCCCGCGTTCGAGTGCGGTGCGATATTCGCGCTCGCGCTCCGGGGTCATGTTGCTTCGCTCGATAGTTCCGGCACCGCCGTGGATTGCGAGTCCAATTTTCTTTGTTTCCATGCTTGGTTGATTGTCTGGTTCTCCCTTACTTGGAGCCCTCGCCGGAGGTGATTGCCTGGGAGCTGCCAGGAGCGCCTCCGCACTAAATAGCACGATGACCAAGAAGCAATTTGTTCTTCGAAACAGTTTCATATCGCGTCGTGCTTAGCGTCCGCCGATTTTAATATTTAGAGGCCGGACGTCGAAAGCTTTCACGAAAGGGCGAACCGTTGAAGCGCTAAATCGCCCATCCGTTTTGACTTCGTAACCCGTTTAACGTTTTAACGTCTCAATACTTTGCTCTTTTCCCAATGGAGAAGTGAGGCAACTTCTCGTCCATGGCTAACGCTGAACCGCCGCCCGTTGTAATTGCCGAGGGAGTTGGCCATATCACGCGCTATTTTCTTCGCGAGGTAGGCAGCGTGTTCTGGTTAATTGCGAACACGTTCGAAGAAACGTTCGAGCGGATCCAGCATGGACGCCGCCCGTTTCGTGCCGCCAGTTTTTTTCGCCACACCGAACGCGTCGGTGTCGATTCGGTGCCGCTGGTGGGACTGGTTTCCTTTTTCCTCGGTTTGACCATGGCGTTGCTGACCGGTTACCAGTTGCAACGTTTCGGAACGGAGCGGCTGAT
>DATIOX010000155.1:0-17092 GCA_035472675.1 Candidatus Dormiibacterota bacterium | reverse complement strand
GTCCGAAAATTTCACCAGCCGGGCAGTTATGGAAGCCCAGGGCAGCGTGCTGACAAACAAATACGCCGAGGGCTATCCGAGGAAGCGCTGGTACGGCGGCTGTGAGAATGTCGATATTGCCGAGCAACTGGCCATTGATCGCGCAAAACGATTGTTCGGCTGCGAACACGTGAATGTGCAGCCGCACAGCGGCGCCCAAGCGAACATGGCGGTCTACTTCGCCATGCTCAAACCGGGTGACAAGATTCTGGCTATGAATCTGGCGCACGGCGGGCACCTGACGCACGGGCATCCCGCGAATTTCTCTGGCAAATTTTACGCCGTTTCCCAGTACGGCGTTAGCGAGAATACAGAGCAAATTGATTACGATGCGTTGCAGAAGCAGGCTGAAGAAGTTCGTCCAGCGATGATCACCGCCGGCGCGTCAGCTTATCCGCGTATCATCGATTTTCCGCGACTGCGTCAAATCGCGGATTCGGTTGGCGCAGTTTTGTTCATCGACATGGCGCATATCGCGGGTCTTGTAGCAGGCGGTCAGCATCCCAGTCCGATCCCGCACGCACAATTTGTCACGACCACCACGCATAAGAGCCTGCGTGGGCCGCGTGGCGGGATCGTCATGTGCGAAGAGAAATTCGCCAAACAGATTGATGCGACTGTTTTCCCGGGCGTGCAGGGCGGCCCCCTTATGCACGTGATCGCAGCGAAAGCGGTTTGTTTTCATGAAGCGCTCCAGCCGCAGTTCCGCGAATATCAACGGCAGGTTGTCCTGAATGCCAAAGCGCTTGCCGCCGGCTTAGCCAAACATGGTTATCGCATCGTCTCCGGCGGTACCGATAATCATTTGATGCTCGTCGATCTTCGCCCGAAGGAAATTAACGGCAAAGAAGCACAGGAAGTTCTCGACCGGGCCGGCATCACAGTGAACAAAAACGGCATCCCATTCGATACCTATCCAATTTTCAAGCCGGGTGGCATCCGCATCGGGACGCCGGCTGTCACGACGCGCGGCATGAAAGAAGAGGAAATGTTAGAGATCGCAGATCTCGTAGGCGAAGCGCTCTCCAATCGAACCGACGCCGACGCGCTGGAGAAGGTGCATCGAAAAGTCCTCGACTTAACCAGAAGATTTCCGTTGCCGATCTGATCGTAGCATCGGCTTCCAGCCGATCCTAATAGAAAATATCGACAAGATGTCGATGCTACGGCCGTAAATTTGCGTAGTTTGCAGACGCTATGAATCGAGCCGCTGATCAACCGGAACCAAATCCATTGCGCGAAGGCTTGTCCCCGCGCGCCGTGCCGCAGCCATGCACGATTGTGATCTTCGGCGCCACAGGGGACCTCACCCATCGCAAACTTGTCCCCGCATTGTATAATCTTGCGGCTGATGGTGAGCTGCCGCCTGCTGTGACGATTGTCGGTTTCGCCCGCCGGCCGAAAACTGACGATGAATTCCGACGCGATCTCGAAGAAGCCACGCGCAAGTTTTCGCGACAGGGCGTGCGGGATGAAATCTGGAAAAACTTTGCGCAATCGATCTTTTATCACCAGAGCGAATTCGGAGACGAATCTGGTTATAAAGCCCTGGCCAAACGCCTTGATGAAATCGACAAAAATCATGGCACCCGCGGCAACCGGCTTTTTTATTTTGCAGCTTCTCCCGATCAGTTCGAGCCGATTCTCAAGAATCTGAAAGCCGCCGGCTTGAACCAGACTTGCAAAGGGAGCTGGGCTCGGGTCATCATCGAAAAACCTTTCGGTTCCGATCTGGCCTCAGCCCGCGAACTCAACGGCGCCGTCCGCAATTCTTTTACCGAAGAGCAAACGTACCGGATCGATCATTTTCTGGGGAAAGAAACGGCGCAGAACATCCTTGTGCTGCGCTTTGCCAACGCGATCTTCGCGCCGCTCTGGAACACGCACTACATCGACCATGTGCAAATCACGGCGGCAGAAACGCTCGGCGTGGAAGGTCGTGCGGGTTACTACGAAACCGCGGGCGCTCTCCGCGACATGGTGCAAAATCATCTCCTTCAGCTCCTTTGCTTGACGGCAATGGAACCGCCCACCGACTTGAGTGCCGACAGTATTCGCGATGAAAAAGTCAAGATAGTGCGATCGCTGCGTCGTTGGTCGCGCAACGAGATCGCAGCCAACATCGTCCGCGGTCAATACGCCAAAGGCGCCATTAACGGTGAGCCGGTCGTAGGTTATCCGGAGGAGAAAAACGTCAACCCGAATTCACAAACAGAGACGTTCGTAGCGTTGCGGCTTTACATCGACACCTGGCGCTGGGCGGAGGTGCCGATTTACATGCGCGTCGGAAAACGGCTCCCGAAATCGGCAACGGACATATCGGTTCATTTCAAAAAAGCGCCGGCGGTCCTCTTTAACAAAGATTTGCATGACCTGAATGTGCTGGTGATTCGGATTCAACCGGATGAGGGAATTTCGCTGCGCATCCATGCCAAGGTACCGGGGACGAGCTTTCGCATTGAGCCGGTAAAAATGGATTTTCATTACGGAACCTCTTTTGGGAAAGCGAGTCCTGAAGCGTACGAACGTTTGCTCCTGGACGCGATGAGCGGCGATGCCACGCTCTTTGCACGCCGCGATGAAGTTGAGGAAGCATGGGCTTTCATCGATCCCATCGAAGAGGCGTGGCACGCGAAGAAGGATGCGCCCGAGTTGTTTTTTTATCCCACCGGCTCCTGGGGACCGGAAGCCGCGGATGATTTGCTCGCCCGTGACGGCCGAGCCTGGAGACGACTCTAACGATGCCTGCTATCGCTGAAACGTACTCATTAGGCCTCCCGGTCGAGGTGAGTAAGATCGACCAGGAGCTCAAAAAACTTTGGCAGGAAAGTGAAGGGGCAGCGACACGCGCCTCACTCATCAATCTTGCTGTTTACAGCGAGGACGCGGGTTCGCTGAGCAAGAACACGCAGTTGATGGCAAACATTACCGAGAACCACGCCTGTCGCGCAATCGTCATCGAGGCTGATTGCAACGCAAGAGAAAACCGTGTGGAAGCCTGGATCAGCGCGCACTGTCACGTTAGCGGAGCCGGGAGCAAGCAGGTTTGCTCAGAACAAATTTCATTTCTGCTCAAAGGCAGCTGTACGACCTTGCTGCCAAGCATAGTTTTTTCGCATCTGGATTCCGACCTGCCATTTTACCTTTGGTGGCAACAGGAATTCCGTGAACCGATGGACCCGCAACTTTGGACGTGGGTCGATCGAGTCATTTATGACAGTCGGGACTGGGAAGATCTTCGCGGCCAAATGCGGCTGTTAGAATCCGCGGAACAGGAAGCCAATCAACGGATCGTGCTTTGCGACCTAAATTGGACGCGCCTGGACAATGTCCGTTTCGCACTCGCGCAATTCTTCGATCATCCCGCTTCGCATCATCATTTTGCCAAGATTAACAGTGTGCGAATTGATTTCTCGCCTGGGTTCCGATCGACGGCCGTCCTTTTTGCCGACTGGCTTGCGGCGCAACTAAACTGGCGCGGTGAAAAAACAAATGCGACGAATAAGTTTTCATTCGTTAGTTCCTCTGGCCGAAAAATCGACGTCGAGTTGCGTGAACGGCCTGGAGAACCGATTGGCGAAGTCGTCGTGGCAACGCCCGAAGTGGAATTTGTAGTGGCTCACGCGAAATGCGGAGACCTTTTGGAAGTTTCACGCGGAAAGCCAGGCGAAAAACGCACGCCCCAATTGATGCCCGCAGGAAAAAATGATCTAGTGAGTCTGATGAGCGAAGAACTGATGCGCGGCGGACCGCACCACGTTTATCTGCACGCAGTCAATCGCGTCCGCGATTTGCTGTAGCGGCAGCTGCCTGCTCGCGAAAGCTTTCGGAGTGTTAGCTGCGGGAGAGCAGCGCACACAACTCGCGCACGTTTTTCTCAATCGAAAAGAGCTTTTGTGCCTGCTCATATCCGACCTGGCCAAGTCTTTGCCCTAACGACCGGTCGTTGGTCACCTTTTCAATCGCTCCAGCGAGCGCCACTGCGTCCTCCGGTTGCACCAGAAAACCTGTCTGATTATCAATGACCATCTCTGGAATCCCGCCGATCCTGGTTGAAACGACCGGCAACCCCGTCGCCATCGCTTCCATGATAACTGTGGGCAAATTGTCCATGCCACCGTCAGGCTCGGGTACGCTCGGCAGTACAAAAACACTCGCGTTGGCGAAATGTGCCCTTAGTTCATGTTGCGGTTTGGGACCAGGTAGCCGAACAAACTCCTGCAACCCTAGCTCCTCGATCTGCGCACATAACTGATTCTCGAGCGGACCCTCGCCGAAGATGTCGCACTGAAACGATCTTCCGCGTTCAACGAGCAGCGCGCAGGCGCGAATCAAATTCGCAAAGCCTTTTTTGACGATCAAACGACCAATGGCGACGATCGACGGCGGATCGGAGGAAAAAGTCGCGCGTCCGAATTCGGCAAGGTTCAAGCCATTGTAAACGCGATGGATTCGATCGGCGCGTTCTGGAAAACGCTCCCGTAGGAATTTCTCCGCGTAATCCGTTTCAGTAATTATTACGCGCGCTGCCTCAACAAGTTTGTCCAAACCGATCTCAAACTTACTTGGCGCAAAAATATCGTTGGCGTGCGCGGTGAAGCTAAAAGTGATTGGAAAAAATTTGGCGATCCAAAAAGCTGTGCGCGCTGCCATGCCAGCGAAGTGTGCATGAACATGGCTGATCTCCGCCTCTTGGAGGCGTAATCCGACATAAATGGCCTGATAAAGACGAAGAAAATCGGTACGCCGGCCCCACCCATCGAGAGCAGCGACAATCTCTGCAGGTAATCTTCCTTTTTTCGAAGCCCTCCGGACGTCATCCAATAGCTCCTTTTCGTCAGGCAGATAATGCACACGCTGCACGATGCGCGCGTCCCAATCCTGAGCTGGCTCGTCTTTTGGATTCCGGATTGAGAAAACTGGAGCTGCAACACCTTGTCGACAAACCTCTGCAACCTCGCGATAGCAAAACGTTTGTCCGAAAGAGGGAAACCGCTCAAAGAGATAAGCAAAGGGCGCCATTAGCAAAATGACGAAGTTGTTTTAACCACGAATGAACACGAATAAACACGAATCTATTGGCCAACTCGTTTGTGTGACCTTGATTTTCATTTGTGTCAATTCGTGTCCATTCGTGGTTGATTCCGATTTACCGGAATCGGTTTCCCAGTCTCATCGACAGCAACAAGAGTGAAGACGCCGTGCGTGACGCGAAGCTCCTCGCCGGTCATGAAACGTGTTACCCATACCTCTACCGGAATGGTCATCGAGGTTCGCCCGATCCTTTCTACTCGCGCATAACATCTAACTGTGTCCCCTACCCGTACCGGCTGGAGAAAAGACATCCCCTCCATCGCAACAGTAACAACGCGCGCTTTCGCCGTTTTCGCCGCAAGAATTCCACTGCCCAAGTCCATTTGTGAGGTCAACCATCCACCGAAAATATCGCCATTGGGATTGGTATCCGCAGGCATCGCAATCGTCTGAATCACCAGTTCGCCTCTGGGTTGCTCGGGCATTTGGAGCGGATAATAGCACAATCTGCGACCCCACAATCTCCTCTTCCTCTGCTTCTGCTTCTTTTGTGTTACTGGAAGAAGATTCAGAGGACGAGGAAGAGCTACAGGATCAGCATGCAATCGCCGTAGCTGTAAAAACGGTAACGTTCGCGAATTGCCTCCTGATACGCACGCAGTAAAAAATCGCGGCCAGCAAACGCGCTTACCAGCATAAGCAAAGTCGAACGCGGCAAATGGAAATTGGTTAGCAGAATATCAACGGCGTGAAACCGATATGGCGGATAAATGAAAATATCTGTGATACCTTCCTGTGCGTTCAGCTTTCCATCTTCGCGCCTGGCCGCCTGCAATACTCGCACCACGGTCGTACCCACGGCCGCGATTCGCTCGGCCTGATTGATTCTGTTGGCAGCAGAATGCGAAATGGAAAAACGCTCGGCATGCATGCGATGCTCGGCAATGTTCTCTGAGCGCACAGGCAGGAATGTCCCTGTCCCCACGTGCAGGGTCACGAATATGTGCGGTATGTCGCTTAAAATCTCTGGAGTAAAGTGAAGACCTGCAGTTGGCGCTGCTAGCGCACCGGGCGTATGCGCAAAAACAGTCTGGTAACGCGTTGTATCGTCGGTGTTGGATTCGCGTCGAATGTAAGGGGGCAACGGCATCGATCCGCCAGAATAAAGATCGATATCTTCGTTTAACACCACGATGTGTTCGCCATCGAAGATGATTTCCTCGACGCACAAAATGACATTGCCGATTTCTGCTGTCGCGCCCACGCGCATTTTGCGGCCCGGGTTGACCAGACATTTCCATCGCCTGGGGCCAAGCCGTTCTAGAAACAAAAACTCAATTGCGCCATCGTTGGAGAATCGCCGGGCGGGCAGCACTTGGGTATCGTTCAAAACAAGAAGATCACCCTGCTGCAAAAATGTTTTCAGTTCGCGGAACTGTCGATGCTCGATCGTCTGCGTATCACGATGCAACACCATCATTCGCGAGTCGTCACGATGCGCGGGCGGCCGCTGTGCGATCAACTCCCTTGGCAAATCGTAATCGTAATCTCTCAGCTGCGCGATCATCTGGTAGCTTTCAAGTTACTGTAACGCTCAATCCGATGCACGAGAGCGATCCCTTCGCTCCGCTCCGGGCGAACCTTCCCGCGATGACTCGTCTCCATAGTTTCGCTTTTTTTACTCATAAGGAGGCGCATATTTTCTGCGATGGACTCAACGAACCGCGACGCGGTTGACGAACTGCTTCAGACGTACGGAGAAACAGGCGGTATCAACTATCTCGCTGCAGCCGCTACCCTTCCCTCCCGTCTCGCTATCGAGGCGGCCTGCGCTGAATTGATGAGCCTGATGTTTCCCGGCTTTCGCAGCGAAGCGCTGGTGAGCTCGGAAGACCTGGCCGATAGAACTCGCACTCGCATAAGAAATTTACGCGCACGATTGAAAACAGAAATTTGCAGAAGCCTCGGCAAAATCCCGCCGGACGAAGCAACAGAAGCAAAAGCGGAAGAGGTGTTGACTGCATTTCTAAGGGACCTGCCCTCTGTGCGCCGACTTCTTTGGACAGACATCGATGCTGCATATGAAGGAGACCCAGCTGCTACAAGCTATGAGGAAATCATACTCGCTTATCCCTCGCTGGAGGCCATCGCCATTCATCGAATGGCGCACTTGCTTTACAACAAAGTGCCGCTGATTCCGCGAATCATGACCGAATGGGCGCATAGCCGTACCGGGATCGACATTCATCCCGGGGCGGAAATCGGCTCGCATTTTTTCATCGATCACGGCACCGGCGTGGTAATCGGCGAGAGTACTGAGATTGGTTCCCATGTGAAACTTTATCATGGTGTCACACTCGGCGCGCGCAGCTTTGAGAAAGACGAGCACGGCAAAATCAAAAAGGGCGGTAAACGGCACCCCACAGTGGAGGGTGACGTCACCATCTATCCGAATTCCACCGTGCTTGGGGGTGAAACCGTAATCGGTGCAAGATCGACAATTGGTGGCAACGTTTTCCTGGTCCAAAGCGTGCCCCCGGATTCACTCGTGTACTACGAAGAAAAACAATTGCGAATCGTGCCGAAACGAAAACACAAACCAGTTACAACACGCGATGAATTTCGCGAATGAGGGGCGAGAATCCACGATTACGAGCCAGAGTAGGACTAAGAGGAACAGGAAGACTAAATGATTTACCTCGATTACAACGCAACGACGCCGCTGTGCGACGCGGCGCGTGAGGCGATGCTGCCTTATCTCGACCGGCTCTTTGGAAATCCATCAAGCGTGCACGCAGCTGGTCGGGAGGCGCGCGCGGCCATCGATAACGCTCGCGACGGGCTGGCAGCGTTGCTGCGCGTAAAACCGCATGAATTGATTTTCACAGGTGGTGGCACGGAGTCATGCAATCTGGCTGTATTTGGCCTGGCCCGTTGTCCATCATCGCCCGGCGGTCACATCATCTCGAACAAAGCGGAGCATCACGCCGTCCTAAACGCGCTGGAATACTTGGAAAAGCGCGAAGGCTTTGAAGTGACGTGGCTGAATGTTTCGCGGGATGGAATCATCGACGTTGATCAACTTGCCCGTGCGATTCGGCCTGAGACCAGACTCGTTTCGATCATGACCGCCAACAACGAGACAGGCGTGATTCAGCCGATGCCCGAAATTTCGAGAATATGTCGCGAGCACGGTGTCCCGCTGCACAGCGATATGGTGCAATCGTTCGGCAAGATCGACACCGACTTATCCCTGGTCGATGCGGCCAGTTTCGCAGCGCACAAATTCTACGGACCAAAAGGTGTTGGATTTCTTTTCTTGCGCAGTGGTCTCTCGATCCAGCCGATCATGTTCGGTGGCGCTCACGAGAACGAACGACGACCCGGGACAGAAAACGTTGCTGCTATTGTGGGAATGGCAGCGGCCGCAGAATGGACATTGCGCGGTCGTGAGACAGAACAGCAGCGCGAAGCACAATTACGCGACGAACTTTGGACTCGAATTGCGCAAAACGTCCCTGATGCAAAACAGAACGCCGCAAACGCGCCGCGGCTGGGAAACACGCTGAACGTGAGCCTTCTTGGAATCGATTCCGAAATGCTGCTTATCGCGCTGGATTTGGAAGGCATCTGCGCCTCCAGTGGATCAGCCTGCATGGTGGGATCAGTCGTTGCGTCGCATGTTTTGCTCGCCATGGGTCTGCCGATGGAGCGCGCGCGTTCCGCAGTTCGATTCTCACTCGGCAAATGGACTACGGCCGACGAAATCAAGGCGGCTGGAGACGCGGTGCAAAAAATTGTCGATCGCTTGAACACGCGAAAGAGCGCGTATGCCATTGCTTAGGCAGCTCGAATTCGCGTTTCGTACTCGGGCTGTGGCCGGGATCGCCGATCCCGGCCGGCTCGGCGTGTCCCAAGATGCCGGGATCACCGACCCCGGCTACAACGACGTCGGCCGCCAGTTTAATCTTGAAACAAGAGCGCGCGATCTGTTGCACGCTAACGGCGCAACGCGAATTGCGCTCGAGCTTCACGTTGAATGGAATCCACGTCTCAAAACAGCCGCCGGACGCGCTGATTATCGCCAGAAACTCATTTCGCTTAATCCGCGGCTAGTCGAGCATCCGACCGAAATCGATCGCACTTTGCGGCACGAGCTTGCTCATATTCTTGCCCAGTTTCGCGCGGGACGACGTCGGATTTTGGCCCATGGCGCGGAGTGGCGGCAGGCCTGTGTCGACTTGGGAGTCGCCGACGAGAAGCGCTGTCACAATCTGCCGTTTCCTGCGCGAACCTACGCAGCGCGGTTCGTCTATCGCTGTCCGAATTGCCGTCAGGAGTTTCCTCGAGTCCGGCGCTTGCGTCGCGCGGTAGCTTGTCTTGCCTGTTGCCGGAAACACAACGGCGGCGAGTTCGATCTGCGATTTCGGTTACGGCTGTTAAGCTCCTGTTAGCTTGTCATGTCGAACGAACTCCAGACATCTCTTGATGTTTCCAGTGACAAGTCTTTAGAGATTCCTCGACTCCGCTCGGAATGACAAGACGACTGAGAGCGCCGCGCATCTGAGTGCAGCGTTTGGTTCAGACCGACCGTGCCCCCGTACTGCGGATAACCTCTGTCGGATTTTTCCTGTGCATCGATGTCGTAAAGCCGTGGACGATGCATTCGAATGTGATGTGGTGAAACGTGAGAATGAAATGACGCCCCTCGATGCGCGCGCCGGAGATCACGAATCCATGACGAATCGTGAACTTCAAATGCTCCATGGATATCCACGCCACGAGAGTGGAGCGGGTGACGGTCCACTGCATCAACGTGCGGCGGGCCGACATAGTGAGCCTGTACACCAGAGAAGACAACGAGTGCAACGGCATCGTCTCCGCCGTACACGTAATATGCAATCCGAAGTGTATCCTCGTTCGCTAAAAGGGTTGGTTCCCCAGCGCCAGCGGTCGGAGTTGGCAACTGGGCCAACGCGACTGGTGAATCTCTCTGGTCAACGGGATACGCCACAGCCACTTCGGTCTAACGAGAACAAGATGAGCGACCGCTACCGAGAGCGAGTGTGGCCCGAAGTGAAAATGGTTTGATGATCTTAAATGTAAACACGAGCCGGGTAGCGGTTCGCTCCATCGCCTGGTTAGGTGGCGGCGTTCCGTGGCTCGCCACGGTCTCCTCGCACCTCGTAACAAAGCTCCACCATGCCGCTCTTGTAGGCTTTGACCTCCGCCAGATGGAGAGCGATGTCTCTGTCGAGCTTCTCGAAGAATGGGATCCCATCACCAATCAAGATCGGCAGGATCGAATAACGAACTTCGTCGGCCAGCCCGAGACGAAGGCATTCCCCGGAAACTACACCGCCTCCAACAAACCAGATGGTACGGAACCTGGGGCGCAGGCGCCCATTCACGAACTGCGCAAGATCGCCTGAGTAGAACTCGACAGTATCTCGGGTTCGTGGCAGATCGCGACTAGTGAGGACGAAGGTGGGTTTGTCGCCGTACGACCACCCCAACCCTTTGACTTCAAAACTCAACGCGGTCTCATAGGTTCGTGACCCCATGACGTAGCAGTCGATCGTCTTGAGGAAGGCCTCAACGAATCCTGGGTCTAGGGTGTCCCCGCCTGCGAATTCGTCTGAGGTTTCGAGCCAGTCGACGCGCCCGTCCTTTCGAGCGATGAAGCCGTCGAGGCTCGCCGCCATGTGAATCGTTACGCGAGAATCAGTGTTTGCCATCATGTCGCCCTGTCGTCGAGTGTCATGGCTCGCAGCACTGCTCGCCGCCGCTTTGAGTCCACCTAACGAGAATTAGACTAAAAATCGCAAGCCAAAGCGAACATTTCTTCGTCGTTAAATTTCGTTTTCGCCTTTGTCGCCCTTTGCCGCCTTCTCCCCGCGTAATTTCGCCTGGATAAACATGTCGAGGTCGCCATCCATCACAGCTTGCACGTTGCTCGTTTCTGCGCCGGTGCGGTGATCTTTCACCATTTGATACGGTTGAAAGACGTAGGAGCGAATTTGGCTGCCCCAGGCGATATCGCCTTTCTCTCCATATTGCCGGTCGATTTCCGCGCGCTTTTTATCCTGCTCGATTTCGTAAAGCTTGGCTTTCAACATTTTTATCGCCAGTTCACGATTGCGCCCCTGGCTGCGCTCGGCCTGACACGCCACCACGATTCCACTCGGTTTATGCAAAATCCGAACGGCAGTTTCGACCTTATTGACGTTCTGCCCGCCTTTTCCGCCGCTGCGAAACGTGTCGATCTCAAGATCGGCAGGATTAATTTCTATCGGCGCCGTGTCAGCAATTTCAGGAACAACATCGACACTTGCGAACGAAGTGTGACGCCGCTTATTTGCGTCGAAGGGGGAAATACGCACCAAGCGGTGCACGCCGCGCTCGGTCTGGAGATGTCCGTAGGCGTACTCGCCGGTCACGAGCAGAGTGACGGATTTGATGCCGACTTCTTCGCCTTGTTGAATGTCCACGGTCTGAGCTTTGAAACCGCTTCGCTCGATCCAGCGTTGGAACATCCGCAGCAACATGTCGGCCCAATCGCATGACTCCGTGCCGCCCGCGCCGGAATGAATCGTGAGAAATGCATTCGCGCGATCGTTTTCGCCTGAAAGAAACTGGCGCAACTCAAATTCATCGAGTTTGTGAACCAGGCGATCATGTTCGGTTAGGACTTCTTTTTCTGCATGTGCGCGAGCCGTGGGATCGCTTTCTTCCGCAGCCAACTCATGCAATGCGTTGAAATCCTCGATCTCGCGTTCCAATTCTTGAAATGGATTGATCAGCGAACGCAGTCGCGAAACTTCCTCGACATCAGCCTGGGCGCGCTCGCGATTTGACCAGAAATCGGACGCGGCCATGCGCCCTTCGATTGCGGCTAGATCTTTTTGGAGCTTTTCGACGTCAAAGAAACCTCCGCAATTCGCGGGCACGCGATTTCAAATCCTCGGCATCGGGGATGGAGACTTCAGTTGACATGCGGAAAAAATAATTCAATTCCCCGCGAATCGCAAAGGGCGTGACCCTTATCTGTGCGCGTTGCCAGGTTTTGGTTTCGCGGCGCGCGGGGACTCGAGACGGAAAATTGTTTCGCCCTCTTTCATCAGATCGAGACGATCGCGTGCAACTGTTTCCAGATAGGTTGAGTCCGTCTTGAGCAGATTGATTTCGCGGGTCTGATGTGCGAGCAAATTCTGTTGCTCATTTACCTGTTGTTGCAAATTGTCAATCTCCGCACGGCTCTGCGTTAGTTTTTTGTACGGCGGAACGAACAAGCTCACGATCACCAGCCAGATCGCCAGGATCAGCAGAACCCGGAGAGTTCGATTGAGTCGCTGCCACACGGTGGCTTCGCGACGCGCGCGAAAATCGGCGTAAGTCTGATCCACTTAGCGCATTGTAGCGCCGAACACTGCTTTGTCACCAAGTTCTTCTTCAATTCGCAAGAGCTGATTATACTTGGCGATGCGATCGCTGCGGGAGAGGGAACCGGTTTTGATTTGACCGGCGTTCGTCCCAACCGCGATATCGGCAATGGTGGCGTCTTCCGTTTCGCCGGAGCGATGACTGATGATGGTTGTATAGTGATTTTTCTTTGCCAAATCGATCGTAGCCAGCGTCTCAGTCAGCGTGCCGATTTGATTCACCTTGATCAAAATCGAATTCGCCACGTGCTCGGCGATTCCTTTCCGCAGAAATTCTACGTTTGTCACAAAGAGGTCGTCGCCTACGAGTTGGATCTTCTTGCCTAGTTTTGCAGTCAGTTTTTTCCAACCGGCCCAATCATTTTCGGCGCAACCGTCCTCAATCGAAATAATGGGAAAGCGAGCGCAAAGCCCGGCATAGTCCTCGATTAGTTCGTCGGCAGTTCTCTTTGAGCCGTCCGATTTTTTGAAAATGTAAACGTTATTTTTGCTATCGTAGAATTCGGAGGCAGCCGGATCGAGCGCGATAAATATCTGTTCACCCAGTTTGTAGCCCGCACTCTCGACAGCTGTCGAAATCGATTCGAGCGCGTCCTCGGCGGAACTGAGTTGGGGCGCAAACCCACCTTCATCGCCAACTGCAGTGGAAAGGCCTCGGTCTTTCAGGACAGATTTGAGCGCATGGAAAACCTCGGCGCCATAACGCAGCGCTTCCGAAAAACTTGGAGCGCCACGCGGCATAATCATGAATTCTTGAAAGTCGATTGGCGCATCAGAGTGGGCGCCTCCATTCAAGATGTTCATCATCGGCACGGGCAAGACTCGCGCCTCAGGTCCGCCGAGATACCGGAATAGCGGCAGATTTTCCGCGGCCGCGGCAGCGTGCGCCACTGCCAGCGAGACCCCGAGCAGCGCGTTTGCGCCCAGGTTGCTTTTGTTAGGCGTGCCGTCGAGTTCGATCAGCGTTTTGTCGATCTTCGCCTGATCCACCGCGTCCCATCCTTTGAGCGCTGGTGCGATCTTCTCGTTAACGTTGGCGACCGCTTTCTTAACGCCTTTGCCGCCGTACCGGTCCTTGTCGCCGTCGCGCAATTCCCATGCTTCATGTTCGCCCGTGCTCGCTCCGCTAGGGACCGCTGCGCGTCCGAGTGCGCCGCTTTCAAGACGTACATCGACTTCAATAGTCGGATTGCCGCGCGAATCCAAGATTTCGCGCGCATGAATTCGGCTAATGCTGGTACGTGCCATACTCTCTGCGCGGACTAGAACAGCTTTGTCCGGATGAGGCAAATCACGTTCATTCCTTTCCTGGTACACATGTAATAGAAGAACTCATTAGGACGAGGAGCAAAAGAGGGTCCAAGCAGCCCTGATCAAGGCGTGCGAGATTCATATTGGCAATTTCGCTGGGACACGCATAATCTCAGCGATGATTCGTTTAGCCGGGTTAGGCGTGATTGTGTTGGCGGGCGGTATCTTGGTTACTGTTGCCGCGGAGACCGGGCACATTCCTGCCGACCAACTGGCAAAAGCTGCCAGAACCGATTCGATCAGTATTCCTACGCCCGGTGAACTTTTCGCAGCCCTCGAAAAATCAGGCAAAACAAACTGGGCGGGACAATATCGTGGCCCAATTCCGGTGACCTATCGCAACCGCCCGCAGATCGCCCTCAACCTCGGCGGTTTGATTGCCGATGGCTTTATCGCCGTGGAAGCAAAGGATGGTCAGCAGGTCAAGAATATTGGGTCAGACATCATTAAACTCGCGAAAGCGCTCGGGGTCAGCGAAAAGCTGCTTAGCCGTGGCAATAGCATCAACGACTTTGCAGAGAACAGCGAGTGGGACACGCTGCAGGAAGAACTGGAAGCGACTCAGAACGAAGTAAAATCCTCGATGCAATCACACGCCGACCAGGATCTGGTAATTTTGGTAACACTTGGTGGTTGGATTCGAGGCACGCAGGTAGTCACCTCGGCGATCGTGCAGAACTATGACGAACGCAGCGCGAAGGTTCTGCGCCAGCCGGCGCTCGTTCATTTCATGCAGTCGAAAATCAACGAAATCTCTCCTGAATTGCGCAATGAACCGCTGGTCAAAGATGTCAGTGACGAGCTGAGCAAAATTGAAAAGCTGGTTTCTTTCCCTTCAGGCAAGACACCTGATATTGAAGAAGTGCGCAAGATCAACGAAGCGGTCGGCAAGATGATGGAGGCAATAGAGAACAAAGAAGCACCAAAATGAAACGCAGTTTGCTGATTCCATTATCGGTTCTTGTGCTGGCTGTCAGCGTCACTGCGCTCGGAGACACAGATGCTGAGGTGCAGGCGCGCAAAGACGCCCTCGATGTCGCCGCAGCATTTTCAAACGACGGTTTCAAGATCCGAGACGGACATTGGTGTGGGATTGTCAAACCGCACGATCACTCACTGGTCGCGGTGAACCTGTACGCCGGAAACGAGTATTGGTTCTCCGTCGGCGCGACGGAACCGGCAAAGAAAATTGCGGTGAGCGTCTATGATGAGACGGGAAAACAGGTGACCACGGAAAGTTACGACAACGGAGAAAAAGCTGCAGCCGGTTTTGCGCCATCGAGCAGCGGTCAGTACTTCGTTTCGATCGATCTGCTCGAAGGCGAGGAAAGTAGCTTTTGCCTCGTTTATTCGTACAAGTGAACCGATCACGCGTGTTCGTACGCGCTGCGTCTGGCATCAAGTAATAAACATCAGCAGCTCTACAGCAGGCCGATGATTTCCCTCCAGGTTTTCTATGAAGGAAATGTTCAGGGCGTCGGGTTTCGCTGGACCGTGCGTCATGCGGCCAAGGGCTTTGACGTAACCGGCTGGGTTCGCAACCTGCCGGATGGGCGCGTGGAACTTCTGGTCACCGGAGAGGAAGATGAAGTGCGCGCGCTGCTTGACTGCATTGTGCGAGGCGAGCTTCACTCGCTAATTCATAAGCAAACGGAAAACAAATTGGAGAAACCAGTTACCGCCCGCGGCTTTGAAATTCGCTATGACTGACGCGCCGCACCGTAGCCGCACGGAGGGGGGTCCAGCAGTCGCGGTTCACGGACTAACGAAAACATTTTCTGTTCCTTTGCATCCCGCGCGCGGGATTGTCGCCGTGAGGGACCTCAACCTTCGCATCGAACCGGGCGAAGTGTACGGGTTGCTTGGGCCGAATGGTTCCGGCAAAAGCACAACCCTCAAAATAATTCTGGGGTTGGTTTCCCCGACGCGCGGGCGAACGGAAATTTTTGGGCGCGACAGTCGTCTCGTGGAAAGCCGGGAAGCGGTCGGTTTTCTGCCCGAAAATCCGTACTTCTACAAGTATCTGACCGGGGAAGAAACGCTGCGTTTCTTTGGGCGCCTCTGCGGACTACGGAGTGCTCGATTAAAGGAACGCATAAACGAATTGCTAGACCTCGTTGGTTTGACGAAAGCGCGTAAACGACGGCTGGGCGTTTATTCCAAAGGCATGTTGCAACGCATTGGCCTTGCACAGGCATTGATTCATGACCCCAGACTGGTCGTGCTGGATGAACCGACCGCAGGGGTCGATCCGGCAGGCTCACGGGAGATTCGCGATTTGATTCTCGATCTGAAACGCCGCGGAATCACCGTGCTGCTCTCCTCACATTTGCTCGCGCAGGCACAGGAAATTTGTGACCGCGTTGGCATTCTCGCTGATGGCGTGCTGGTACGTGAAGGACATCTGCAGAAGTTGATCGCAATTGAAAATCAAACCGAGCTCGTCATCTCCGACGCGTCCGCTCAACTCCTTAACGAAATCGAATCGGTGATCAACCGGTCAAACGCAAAGCTGATCGAACGTCGAAAATCGACGACCACACTGGAGAGGTTGTTCCTGGAGGCGACAAGCAAAAAGGACGAACCAGGAGTGTCGAAGGACGAAGGAATGAGGAAGCCGAAATGACCCGCCTTCGCCAAGGCTACGGCGCGGCAGGCGAATGATGAAACAGAGATGACAAACACTGAAAACGCTTCAACGCTTCAACGCTTCAACGCTTCAATGGCGCCGAGGCCGCATCGCCCTTTCTCTGTCTCGCGGATCCTCGCAATCACATTCAATACGCTCACCGAACTGACGCGCCTGAGAGTCTTTTATGTCCTGCTTGTGTTTGGCCTCCTTTTGATCGGTAGCTCGATCTTCATGGCACAGTTCTCCTTTCAGCAGGAATTCCAAATCCTGAAAGATATTTCGCTCGGCGCGATCTCGATTTTTACGTCGCTGCTGGCAATTGTTGCGACGGCCCGACTGCTTCCCCAGGACCTCGAAGACCGCACGGTTTACACGATCCTCGCCAAGCCCGTGCCCCGCTTCGAATACGTGCTCGGGAAAATTGCAGGAGTTCTTCTACTGCTGGCAATCAGCACGCTGGTGATGAGCGCGGCGTTTCTGCTGGTTTTGTATTTGCGCGAACAAGCGGTGATCCACGCCACGTTGGGACAAATGTCCGGCGCACCGCCTGAACAAATTGCCGATGCGCTCCGGGCAATCCGATCTTCAGCCCTTAACATCGATATCTTTCCCGGAATCATCATCATCTATCTGA
>DATIOX010000154.1:0-13336 GCA_035472675.1 Candidatus Dormiibacterota bacterium | reverse complement strand
TGATTTTGATCTTGCCGAGGAGGCGATGCACGAAGCCTTTGCGGCTGCGCTGAGCCTGTGGCCGAGGAGTGGAGTACCCGGCAACCCGCGACCATGGTTGATTTCGACGGCCCGATTCAAAGCCATTGATACTCTGCGTCGACAGGCAAGATTTGATGCGTCTCAAGACGAGCTGGTGCGATATCTCGAAGCGCAATGGAGTTCGGCGGAAAGGTCCAATGAAGAGGACAGCCTTGAGGATGATCGGCTGCGCCTGATTTTTACGTGCTGTCATCCATCTTTACCGGCGGAAGCGCACGTTGCGCTCACCTTGCGTCAGGTGTGCGGGCTGACAACCGAGGAGATAGCAAAGGCCTTCCTCATCACTCCGCGTACGCTGGCGCAGCGCATTGTGCGCGCAAAGGCAAAGATTCGAGAGACACCGATTCCGTACGAGGTGCCGACGCCGCAGGAATTGCCGGAGCGACTGGGCGCGGTGCTTCAGGTCATCTATCTCGTCTTTAACGAGGGTTATTCGGCTGCGGCGGGAGCGGAGGTAACGCGGGCCGAGCTAACCGGCGAGGCGATTCGACTGGGCCGGTTGCTGACCGAACTCCGGCCAGAGCCGGAGGTCATTGGGCTGCTTTCCCTGATGTTGCTACAGGAATCCCGTCACGCCGCGAGAACATCGCCGACCGGAGAGCTGATTTTGCTGGAGAACCAGGATCGCTCGCTCTGGAACCGAGAGCAGATCGCGGAGGGAGTGGCATTGGTGGAGAAAGCCCTGAAGTCCCACCGCTTCGGCTCTTACACACTGCAGGCTGCGATTGCGGCCGTTCATGCGGAGGCGGAATCGGCCGCTGTGACCGACTGGCGGCAGATTGTTGCGCTTTACAACCAATTGGTACGAATTCAGCCTTCGCCAGTTGTACAGCTAAATCGTGCCGTGGCAATTGCAATGCGCGATGGTCCAGAGGTCGGTCTGACGCATATCGACGCGGTGTTGGAACATGGCGAATTGGCAAGTTATTACCTGGCGCATTCAGCCCGTGCAGATATGTACCGCAGGCTCGGCAGGACAGCTGAGGCTCGGTCTTCTTATGAGAAAGCTCTGGCGCTGACCCAACAGGAACCAGAGCGGCAATTCCTGCAAGAGCGGCTTCGGCAGTTGAAATAAAAAAAATAGAGTAGCTGTCGATTTTCGGTCTCCCCAACGACTATCTGATAACAGAACGATGAGCTACGGCTCTCTGAGTCACAGGAAACAAGGAGGAATTGATGAAATACATCTGTTTGGGCTATATCGAGCCGGACAAGTTCGAAAACATGTCTGAGAGCGAGCGCAACACCATGCTAGACGAGTGTTTTAGCTACTCCGACGAACTGCGGAAGACCGGAAATTTGGTCGCTGAGGAACCTCTTCAGCCCACCAACACGGCGGTGACCGTGTATTGGAAGAACGGAAAGGTTGCAGTGACAGACGGTCCCTACGCGGAAACGAAGGAGCAATTGGGTGGAATTCTGGTGCTTGAAGCGCGAGATCTGAATCACGCAATTCAGCTCATTTCCCAAAATCCGGGAGTGAAGTTGAAGTGTGGACGAATCGAGATACGTCCAGCGGCGGATTTGAACGAAATGATGAGGGAGAGCGAGCGGCGACGGCGAAAGGACACCTCGCGATGAGGGCGGCCACGAGGGAAAGAATGATCAGTATCATGGCCAGGGGCTGGCTTGGTGGCAGTCCTGTTTTTCAGCTGGCTTGGTCAGGCTGCCGCTGGTGCGCGGACTGCTTCACGGCATCAACACAGGAATGTGCCATAAACGTGACCTGACAGACCAACAGTGGAAGATCCTTGACCCCCTAGGGGTCGGCCCTGGAAGGAGCGGCGGGCAGTTCTGAACGGTATCTTATGGGTTTACGCACGGGTGCTCCCTGGGTTGAACTTCCGGATCGATATCCGTAGTACCAGACCTGCCATCGCCGATCCAGCAATGGGTCCAGTCCGGAGTGATGAGAGGAATTCTGGAGGCTCTTGCTGCAGAGCTCAAAATCCACGGCCTGATCGACGTAGAAGAGGCCTTCATCGATGGGAGTTTCGCACCATCGAAAAAAGGGGCTCCAAGATCGGGAAAACAAAGCGAGGTAAGGGATCGAAAATCATGGCTGTGGCAGACCGGCATGGTCTCCCCGTTGCCATCTGTGTCGAGAGCGCTACTCCTCACGAAGTGAAGTTAGCTACCAACACGCTCGTCCAGATGGTCATCCCATGCGCCCCAAAATCTAGTAGGCGACAATGCCTATGACTCCGACAAATTGGATAGCGAGCTTCGCCGATACGGAATTGAACTGATCGCCCCACACCGCATGAATCGAAAAAATACGACCCAGGACCTGCGTCGCCTGCGACGGTATCGCCGACGTTGGAAGATTGAACGGCTGTTTGCGTGGCTACAAAATCTCCGCAGGTTGGTTGTTCGTTACGAACGCTACGCTGAAAACTTTCTTGGAATGCTCCACTTAGGCTGCTGTTTGATCTTGCTGAGGCATTTATGAGATGGGTAGTAGGCAGAAACGCCTGATGATTGACCCAATGGCCCGCGCAAAATCATCGCGTGGAGACGAGTTAGACTAGTGAGTTCCGCTTCTGTCTCGTTAGTTTGCCAACGCCGCGATGAAATCGCCTGGCGACCTGAGCATTAAACACTGCTCCCCCGCCGTCACTGACCATCTTACTCGATTCCCGGCAACAAACCGAATAGGCCGGAGCACGCTGAATTATTTCAGCGTAATTTCGCGCATGTTCTTGCTGCCCATGATTTCGCGAATGTCCAGACGTTTTGTCTGTGTGGCGAGCTGTTGATCTGGTGTCCCCGCGGTTTTTCTGGCGATCGGATCGGTCTTCTCGCGCAAGCCGTCGAGCGCCGCCATGTTTTTCGATTCCACCATAAGCAGGATGTCGAAATCTTGCGGCGTGGCGGCATTACCTAGCAGGATTTTGTAATCCATAACGATGTCCTGCTTTTTGGCTTCGTCCAAAGCGCCTTTGAAGGTCTTGGCGAGGCCTTTAAGGTATTCATCGGTCATGCCGGCCTTGGCTTTGACCATCGTTATTGTCCAAACGGGCCCTTCGGTATAAGGCGCGTCACTTTGCGCCCGGCAAAGTCCCATGGATGCAGTAGATACCGCGACGCTGACAATGAGAATAAGGAATTTGTTCATATTGGTGTCTTTTAGTGGTTTTGTTGTTTACTGTTTTTTAGCCTTGGAAGGATTGCAGAAATCTCCCGAGGAATTGGAGAAATCCTGAGTGTGATCCGGCATTAGAACGACAAGAGTAAGCACGCGCGGCCCGTTCTGCCTGTTGGACTTTAGTCTTATATGACCGCGCAAGGACCATCGCGGCGTCGATCTAATTTCTGATGAGCTGCCATTCGGTCGGCTGTGGTACGGCCAGCCGAATGCAATCAGCGACGGGATCGGGTAGCTAAATGCCATTTAGTGGAACACAATTATCGAGGATATGAGGATGGCCACGCCCCAATGCACTACGATGAAGCTGATAGGCATAAGGAGCGGGATCCGCCGGGGACCGAAGTATTCGCTCGGCATGTATCCGAGTTCCCGCAGCTGCATGTATGCGATGCGCGATCGCAGATAGTTCTTCCAAATCCAAGTCGAATGAAAAGTTGCATAGAGGAGGATCACGCTACAAGCAAACCAGGAAACCACGCCATTGTTCTGAAAGAAATTACGTGCGCTCTCTGAAGTAATCAGCCAGCCTAAAATCAGCGCCTCAACCGTCGCGTGCCTAAAACTGTTATCAACCATTTGATTGAAGTAGTCCTTCAAAAGCCCAAAGAGCATGTCGAATTTCTCCTTGGCTGACGCTTCAAATAGGGGCGACTCCATACGTTGCGGGTTTAGCAGCTTAACAAGATTAGACGGCCCCTTTCAGTCTTTGCCACAATTGCAGGTCTGGAAGAGGCGAAGAACCCAGCGGCGGGAATGTCCTCCGCCTGATCCAAGATCCGCGTCGCGACGCCGAGTTTGGTAAAAATCTCGCCAACCTGTCAAATCAATTCGCCGTAAGCGCGCATCGCCGATTCGAGTTCTAGAAACGCAGTCAGCTTTTCGTTCGCTCGCACAACGAAACGCTTTCCATCGCCGCGATGTGCCTCTGCAATCCACATCGTTGGCCCCTCGGTATCAATCGCTGAGACGCAGCCCCAACTCCACCCGGCTTTCTTGATATTATCTGCGATAATCTCGCAGTACTTCACGCCGCGTAGATTGTGCCGCTTTTGCTGCTCCAAGGCTGCCGCCGAATGGCCGGGATACCTTACACTTGTCGGAATATCTTACGATTCGGTCTTTCATCGCAGGTGGACATCACTTCGTTACTACTTTTGATGGCCTTCCCACGGCCGCATCCGTTGTTTTAGATGAAATCTTATGGAGCAACGACTGCGCCGGGCTCAACGGTGCGGAGAGGCGGCTACACTTCGTATCCGTGCTAATTCATAAAACACCGGCTGGGTTAGTCCCCATTTAATTCCTGGCTCCCCGCAGTCGTTGAGCAAACCTGTTTTTTAAAATGCCCTATAAATTGTCTTTGTGCCACAATCGCGACGTTGAACGTATCCTTTCGTTTTGGACCGACGATGCCGTCGTTCTGCCACCTGATCTTCCCTGCGGTTGTTGGCAAAGCCGCCTTGCGTCAGTACGTCGAGAGCAGTCTACAAGTTCCCGGATTTCGGATCACGTGGTCGACTGACGAGGCTGTCCTTTCACCCGATGGACAGTTTGCTTGTCTCTTAGGCAATAATGCTGTCAGCTTATCCTCTGCCGTGACTGCCCAGCGCACGCGGATTTTCGCGTAGCCGATTGCCTGATATTTCTTCTGGAGCTCAACACCTGGAGCTTCAAAAATCCGGAACTAGGACGGTGCGCATGCGCTGACATTATGTGATCAGCTCCAATTCTCAAAGCAGCTTCATCCTGGGTGTGGTCGGGTGTCTGCGGAAAGTGACAGCAGCGTTACTCTTGCGATGCAGCGCGCCGACGCAAATGGTTGTCCATTTTGCTGCATGAAAATCGTCATCTCATTAGTGAAAGGAGAACTATAAATATGAAAACTAACAACTCGCTGCGCGTTCGCGCGTCCCGTTTCTTCAGCGACCGATACGCCTACAGAGAACGGCCCGATTATTTGGTCGAGCTCGTCGCCTTCGGAATAATCGTCATCACTGTAACTTTGTCGCTGGCTGACGCGATGGCAACGGCAGTGAAATGAACGCAGCCAGCCTATCTCATCGCGGGCAGGCCGGTCAGCTGGATCGAACGGACCTGGAACAGCCAATCCCAAAGCGGACTGTTGGCCGAGTTGCTCCGATACCAGCGCAAAGTGATCGAGTCGACCCGGGATTGTACACACCCCAGCAGGGACGTGGCTTCTCTGGAAATAGTCTCACTTGGTTGCTGGCGCGCGCTCGTAGCGTCACCACAGCGGTGCGAGGCTGCGTCCTACCCCGAAAGAGATAGAACCAAAGTCCAATGTCGGAATCTGTCAGAACCAGTGTCAAACCTTAGATCAAAGGCGTTTATGAAAAACAGAAAAAACTACATTGCGAGATCCACCGCGACGCTTACGCAAAGCGGACTGCTGGCCGCGTTGCTGCAACACCAGCGTCGCAAGGTGATCGAATTAACTCAGCGCCGCGCACAGCGCCAGCAGGGGCGTGGCTTGCTTCGGAATAGCTTAATCTGGCTATTGGCACGTTATCATAACATTACCGCCGGTCGACGATTCCGTCGTGGTTTTGAGGGAGGAACCATCCCCCGGCACATTTGAACCTTCCACCGAGTCAATATCGCTATGACCCAAGAACTCCGCACTTACGCGGACCTGCTGCAAAGGATTCACGACGACCTGCGGATCCAACATCCCGAGTGGATCCAGCAAAATGGCGAGTCTCCACTTTGTGATTCTTATGAAGCGCGCCTGATGGAATTGCTCGATGGCTCCAGACCCGTGGAATCGAACGAGAATATCGCTCTTCCGGACCGCGAGCTTTCGCAGCGTTGATAATGGTCTATGTAGATCTACGCCTCACGACCCTGGCGTAGAGTTGGGAAAGATGCGGAGAATCGTGAAACAGGGCGCCCTTTCGAATTCTCAAAGCCAGCTTTGTAGCCGGGGGCGCTGACCTCGGTTCCCTCAAAGATCAGCGCGAAACCGGGTTCCGTTTCCTTGTTCTGGTTCTGGTTCTTCGCGTATTCGGTTGAGGGCAGACCTGGCTAGCCACTCTCGAGCTTTTTGTCGCAGCTCGGCAGCGCTACGCAGCGCGAGCTTTTCCTTGATGCGCATCTGATGGGTCTCAATAGTTTTGACACTTACATTCAATTCACTCGCTAGTTCCGAAACACTGAGGCCTCTGCCAATAAAAGAGAAAATCTCCAGCTCACGATCACTCAGACTGTTGACATCGAAGCTGCGGGGGCCTTTCGGTCCGGCTGCGAAGTTGCTCAAAATTAGCGGTAGCACGCTCGCGCCCACGTACGGGTGACCGCTCGAGATTTCATCGAACGCCCTAAGTAATTCGGGAGCATCCTCGATAGTCAAGTATCCTCGCGCGCCCGCCCGGAATGCACGCTGAGCCGAAAATGCATCAGCATGCTCGGAGAGGGCTAGTATTGCAGCCGCTGGATAGAAACTCCGGAATTCTTTAATCAACTGTATCCCGTCAGCACCGGTGAGCCTCAACCCAACCAGAACAAGATCCGGTTTGTGACGCAGGAATAACTCACGGGCTAAACGCGCTTCGTCTGTTTCTCCGCACGCCGTAAATTGCCTGCTTTTAGCAATAAGCGAGAGCACACCGGACCGAACGAAGCCTATTCGATGAACAACGAGTACTTTTGCCTTTGTCCGGCGTTTCCCTGACAAGTTGTCGGGCTTTTCTGTCAGGGATTTCTTCAATCCATGCGCAAATGCGTTGTCTAATCCCTGTTTTTCCCCGGTGTTGCTTCGAGGATTCAGCGCGCGTGCAGGCGGCGATCTCGTACTCCGCGGCTGCGTATACCGGGGTTTGCGCATTTCCTGAGGGAATTTGGAGTCTTTGTAGGGCAAAGCCCGACAAAAGCCAAGACAAAAATTCAGGGATCAACCCCGACAGACAGACGATCCCCCGTCCGGTTATCCTCCGCACCAGGTAAAAACATGAAAAAAATAGATGGAATCACCCAATGAAAGGTCCGGCTTCCTCCGCATCTGCATCAACCAGCCAGTATTGGGAACCGCCTCTCCCTCAAAAGCCTGTGAACTCAATTATTTCCACCGATCGGCCAGCAATGTTTGCTGTGCTACTTCTTGCCTTTGCGTTGGCTCCGCAGATCTCTGCCCAGGTGCAGGTTGATGACCACAATCCAGTCGGTGTGACCGGTATTTTTAACGGTAATATCGCTACCGGCTGCAGCTATGACCCGCTGACTCACAGCGCGCATCGCGCCATCGACGACATCGTAGTACCCGGTTCGGTTGGGAAATATCCGCTTAAGATGACGCGCTATTACAACAGCCGCGCGGTCGCCACCAGCTTAGGACCTGAATGGCGGCATGAGTATTTGTGGAGTTTGGGTTCTTATAACGGCAAGATACAATATCCCAACGGGAACGTCTGGGAGAACCATTGCGAATCCCCTGTCGGGGTTTCAGATTGGACGGGGCCGCTCGATCCATATGGTAACCCCACGTTTCGCCTGGCCGATGGTGGCACAGTTGTCTTTGGCTGGGTCTTTGTCAATTTGCGCTTCCCGACCGCAATCATCGATCCCTATGGCCAGACAACAACCCTATCGTACAATGGTGGCTTGCTGGACCGGGTAACAGAGCCGGGCGGCAGATACTTGCGGTTTACCTATAACGGTCCGCAAGCAGGTTTGCTGTCGACAGTGGAGGCATACGATGGCCAAGGGCATCGCATCGACTGGGTCGTTTACCATTATGATCAGGAACCGGCGAGAAACGGCGACCCTCCGTCAGTGTACTGCCTGACCCGCGTCGATTACGCCGATAGTAACCCGAATAACTTGGGTGATGACACGCACGCGCATTACACCTACGAGCAGGATAACGTCCCGGATAATCAGCAGCGCAATTCCGTCAAGATTCTTCCGGTGGTCTCCACCTGCCATGACCCGCGCTACAAGGGCCCGATGCGTCGGATCGCCTATGATTATCAGAACAATGGACCCCATGGCGCCATTACCGCCGAGAGATACAGCCCAAGTGACGGCAATAAGGGAGTCGCGGTTTCTTCGATCCCCGGGAATTTGCCGGGCCCATTGTCTGGCGGACAGGCCTTCGAGATGCCGCGTGATTTCACCGAGACACGTGGCGACGGGAACGTTAGCCGCACCTTTCACTACACTCGCCTAAAAATAGCGCGCAGCCCTGAACCGGATGGTTGCCCGCAGATTGTTTTGCCAAATTCCGACGCCCCGTCGCAGTTTCTGCTCAATTATACCGATTTTCAGGGACACACCACTTGGCTTGGTTACGACAGGGGCAATAACAATGAGAAGTGGTATGTCAATTCAGTCACCGACGCCCGCGGCACATCCGAAGGCGACGCAAGTCATACCACCAATTACACTCGCGGTCCGGCTCCGCCAAATGGTATTGGCGAAATTCGCACAATCACGCATCCACCAGCAATTCCCAACGGCCCGCGCTCGTCCATTCAATACACTTACGAGCTTGAACCATCACCCACTCCAGGCGTTCAAGCTATTCAAGGTCATTATCTAAAGTCTATTACGGACGAGCGCGGTAATAAGACCATTCATACGCGCGACCTGAACACTTACCATATCACTCGCACGGACTACAGAGACGCGAGCAATGTTCTCCTAGCTTATGAGACGTTCGACTGGTGCGATCAAGCAGGCGATCCACAATGCGGCAATCAGGCGTTTGGACAGCTTAAGACACACCGGCTCAAAAACGGCGCTTACGTGCATTATCGCTACGATTCACGCGCTCTTTTGATTGATAAATGGGAGCCGACCTGGACTTCGAGCGCGAGCGAGAGCGAACCGAAAACGCATTACCACTACTATGGAGCTAACGATCCTGTCGGAGGCAACGCTTGGATCGATAGAGTGAAGACTGTGACGGGGGCCCCGCCGAACTGGCCCTACAGCAGTCAAGCTTCCGAGACATACGAATACGACCGAGTCTTGGGCGCCAATGGGATCACCAACCTGAGCGGCGCGGCTGTGGCAGGGCGCGGGCTAGTGACTAAAATCATTCATGCGGATAGCAAGTTTCAAAGATTCGCCTACGATGCTTACGGAAACAAACGGTGGGAAGACAACGAGCTCCGCAAAGTCACTACTTACGTTTACGACGAATATAATCGCGTTCTAAATATCACAAGACCGCTCAATGGAATTACTAACTACACGTACAATCCGACAAACGGCAGCGGCTCATCTTACAAACACACCACAAGTAACCCTGACACGGTCACCGTCCGAACTAGCGCTCAAACCAGTATTACCACACGAAATGTTTACGACCAGAATTTCCGCAAGACTTCGGCTACTGCGGCAGACGGAACCGCCTCAGCAGCCACCACATGGTTCCATTACGATCCCGTTGGCAATCAAGATTACGTAACCGATCCGCGCGGTACCGGCCCAGGTGATCCGCAATATACTACCACAACTGATTACGATAATCGCAACCGTAAGTGGCACGTCTGGGATGCGCAGAGTCACCGAACAATGTTTGGCTACGATGACGCCAATAATATCATCAGAATTGACCATCCGGATGGTGGTTGGGAGACAAAAACCTACGATGGACTGAACCAGGTGCTCACTGACACGGTGCTAAAAGGCACCGGTGTGACGATTCTAACACAGTTCCAATATTATCCATACAATGTCCGGTCTGCCACCCTCCTTCAGAATGTGATCGATGGTGAAAATCACAACTATCAGTTTGAATACGATCCGTCTGGGTTGAAGACGAAGCTGACCTATCACGACGGCTCGTACCAAACCTGGGCATACGACGACGCGCACAACCTAAAGAGTCGCACTACGGTAGCTCGAGAGACCCAAAACTTTGGGTACGACAATCGCAACCGGAAGGTCCTGGAGTGGTGGGACGGCTTGCCCGCTGATGCCGAATGGCGCGCCTTCGATTACGACGATGCCGGCCATCTAACCTTGGCCACAAATGGAACCGGCGCCTACTGGACAAACTTTATCGCCGACGTAAGACGCTCTTATGATGACGCGGGCCGCCTGACACAGGATCAGCAAAAGGTATACGTGAATGGCGTTGCCATTACCAAGAATGTCAATTACCCTACTCATGATGATGAGGGAAGGCTGACTCGCATGTACGTAGATAGCGCTAGCCCTGCTTACGATTACACATTTTCCTACGATAGCATGGGACGGTTTGAGAAAATCTTTGCCGCCGGCCAGCCTAGTCCGTTCTTCCAATACTACTACGACGCGGCATCTAACGAGAGGCAACGTGATAGTCTTTTCAATGGAGTGTTACAGATTTACCCCCGAGACAATCTCAATCGGATGCAGAATCTTGATTTGAAAAAGAACGGCAACACTCTGGGACACGAGGGCTACGGCTACGACGAAATGAGCAGGCTGAAATCAGTGACTCGCGAAGACAACAAACAAGATCGATTTACCTATTACAAGAATGGCGAACTGAATGTAGCTACTTACGGCGCAGCTCCTACCGCCACGCCACAACCTACTCCTACGCCTACCCCGCCGCCGGGACAAGTGGTTCCGCCTACCTTTAATCCCGATGGGGCAGTCTACGCCGCTTGCGCTAACAGCTACGCCTTCAATGTCAGGATCTCGACGATAACAAGTGGAGCGCGGATTCGTTGGACAACCGATGGAAGCACTTGGAATGACATGGTCAATAACCAGATTGTCACATTTACAGTTGCCGCTAATCAGACAAAAACATTACAAGCCTACGCTTACGTAGGTGGGACCGATTCAACTGTTCATAGCGCCGATTATACCTTCGAACACGAGTGCGCAGGACAGGCCCTCATGGCGCCGGCGGCGACTTATCCTCTGGACAACGAAGGCCATCTGCCCATGGCGCCGGAGCTGGTGGGCACGATAACTTATACTCTGGACAAAGCGGGCAATCGCACCGCTGTAAACGGTGTCAACTATAGCCCTAATAGTATTAATCAATACACCTCGGTAGGCGGTAGCGCAGTGACCAACGGCGACGACCACGGGATCCAAGTGTATGGGGGATTTACGTACGCCTACATGAGAGACCAGGAGCTGACGAGAATCAGCGCCCCGGGGCTTACTTACGATGTAGCCTATGACGCGCTGGGCCGTTGCGTGAAACGCACGGCCAACGGCGCTGCTATCTATTACATCTACGACGGCGACAAGCCGATTCTGGAATACAACGCAAATAATGGACTCGTTGGCTTTAATGTGTACGGCAAGGGGATCGACGAAATTATCGAGCGCGGTGCGTACGGGGCGGACAATCAGTGGCACTGGTATTTCCTGAACCAGGATCATGAGGGGAGCGTGACGCACCTCACAGACGGCAGCGGCAACATTATCGAGCGCTATCGCTACGACGCCTTCGGCGCGCCCAGCATTTACGCGCCTAACTGGACTCAGCGAACAGCCAGCTCTTACAACAACCGTTTCCTCTTTACCGGCAGAGAATATTTAGGAGCGTGGGTCTACGACTACAGAGCGCGAGTTTATCACTCAGCTCTGGGCCGGTTCATGAGCGAAGACCCGAAGCTCTTCGACGCCAGCGATTACAACCTGTTCCGCTACGGTCACAATGATCCAGTAGACTTCACTGATCCAATGGGAACACAGGATGAGCGGCGAGAACCCTGGTACAACCACCAGGAGCAGGCGAAAGCGCTTGATCGCGATTACGACTACATCATGGCCGCCGCTCAGTGGCAGAATTCCGGTGCCATCTCCGCTGGCATGGCCGGCTACCAAAACATCAGTCAGTTGACGAAGGCATTGGGAGGATCCGCGGAGGCCAATTTCTATGTCAGGCAAGGCCAACTTACGCTTGTCGATCGTTCACGCAGTGAAGCTCTTGCCGTCCGAATGGAATCAGGTAGAGGACCGGCGACTAACGTTCCTGAAGCTGAAGCCCTCAAGGAGCAAGGCCCGTTGCCCAGGGGGGTCTATAGAATCTTAAGTCGAACCAAAGATGGAAGCGAACTCTACAAACACACCGGGTTCAAAGGTTACATCCTCGCGCCTATCGATCGAACACCCTTTAATGATAGGAGCGATGCGTTTGGACGGGGCTCATTTCGCATGCACTACGGCCATGGAGTAGGATGTTTGACGACCTGCATTCCCCAAGACTTCGCGCGCGTTCAAAGTTTTCTTGAGCGCTCGTCGACATCGTTGCAACGATCCGTCACCGGCTGGGGTACGGAGCGCTTCTATGGACTTCTCAGCGTGAACACTGACATTCATGATTAACATCAGAGGCTTCACAATTATATTGACCATCTGGCTATTAGCTGCGTGTTCCGTCCCAGGCGGTCCGCCCCAAGGGGATGGAGTTTCGCATATTCGGCCAGAACCAGAGGTGCTAACGGTAGCGAAGGAGGTTGGCTTTGATTACATGGGCAATCTCCGCCGTGCGGAAAAGGGCGAGGCCGATTCGATCATTGCGCTGATAAACTTCAGCCCTCAAACGGATGCGGCAGCATCTTTGGCACATGGCTGGGTCCTTCTGGATCTCCAAAAGATGATCGGGCATGACAAATTTGCGAGCGCCTTGGCGCGTGCAACGACTGATGGCCGCAAGAGCGCTTTGAACAATATGGAAGTAGCAACGACATACGAATAGGCAGCCAATTGTTCCGCGGCATAGCAAACTTATTTGGGCGCCATCAAAATATACCGCGCTTCCAATATCCTGGTCTTATTCTTGATGTCCTACGCTCGCGCTTTGCGCAAGGATTGTCACCAATTCCGGGCTATTGATTATGACGGGAGCTCAAGCTGCCTTTTCACTATCAGTTGGATTATTCTCACCCTGGTGTGCTGTAGGGGAGATAGGAGATAGGGGTCAGTCAACAAATCTTGACAGGCTGGACGTGGGATTTAAAATCTAGCTGTGGCACGAGCGGTTCGGATCGAATATGGTGCGGGAGGAGATAGGGGTCAGTCAACAAATCTTGACAGGCTGGACGTGGGATTTAAAATCTAGCTGTGGCACGAGCGGTTCGGATCGAATATGGTGGGGCGTTTTACCACGTGATGGCGCGGGGGAAT
>DATIOX010000153.1:0-30672 GCA_035472675.1 Candidatus Dormiibacterota bacterium | reverse complement strand
GCGATTGCCCGATGCCCGCACAGCCGGCGAATGCAACGCTACCAGCGCAACAAATCGAGCAAAAGATTTTTGGAAATTGCCACGTCGGTTGGGTTCCTCGCAACGAGCGAGATGGGTTCATAGGGTAGTCCTGAAAAGCCTAGATCGTGGTTGCTGCATTTGATACTTATTTTGTGACAGCGATTTCAAGCACTTTATGTTGGCACGCCGATCTCGTGCCAAGCGGAGCCAGAATCTTTTGATCTTAAATCACTCGTGATGGTGCAAAATCGCTCAATTGATTTCGTGTCAGACGCTTATGGTCTGGACGTTTGTCTGGGGTCTAACAGTTTTGCACGGTCCGACCGTGTCTTTACAGATCGACCATAATGTCAGGAGTCGAAGACCGCTCCTCTCGCAGTTAAATGTGCAAGCCGGCGGTACCGCGAATCCGGCCCAAAGCCTGTTGGAGGTTTAAGGCCACTAGTGTATCAAGGCTGCCTCAACTGTAAGATCACGTGTGAATTAGACCGGACAGATCGTAAGTTAATGACACCGCGATCAACAGTGCCGGAACGCATCGCGCTTGCGACAAGAATGACAATGTACCCGTTCACGCCGCCGCTCGCAACGCGATTGAAACATGGGGCAACGTTGGCGATTTCAAGAAGGAGTGAAAGTTTCTACGCGCGTAGACAACATGACCAACATCGGCCTTCAATATTCACTCCGACATGTTGTGCGACTTGGCGAGGAAATCGCCGAAGTAGGACCTAAGTGTGTCGCCGGGAGCGCCCCGTCGTCTTTCTCGGCCCTTTCCTGGTGGGGGTCTTCTTTGTTTTTGGAGACTTGGCCCCGCCGTTTTTCGCGTTCTTCTTGGCGGCCGGCGGTGGCTGCGGATTCTTTGGCGCATCGGAGCCGGGCAGGTCGTCCTGCCCCAAATATGGCATGTGGAGCGAACGGAGAAAGTTCTTGTCTTCATACACCACGCGTAGATCGGGTTCGCCGTTGTACGCCTTGGAAAGCCAGGAAGGTGAAGGCGAGCCCGCTACCTCCCAAGCGGCTTCCCACAACGCGGCCAATGTGACGGCTCCTGCCGCAATCACTTCAATCGTGGCTTCGCCGCAGTTGTCCCACAGCGCTTTCAGCACCGTTGGGTTCTTCGACGCGCTCTTCCCGGAACCGGGCCGCGCATCGTTATAGACGTTACAGATCGTTTCCGGCGGAAGAGCCTCTTGACAGAAATGCATGAGGTCCATCACCGCCATCCCCGCGTCTCTCGCCGTCGAAATATTGCGCGGTTTGAACGTCAGGTTCTTGATAGCGTCGCCGATGCCGGCTGCAATCTGGTCCGCATAAGCGTCGACCATGTTGTCTTCGTAGGTTGAGTGCACGCCTGTGGATGCGCCGTTTAAGCCGTCCGAATGCTGTGAAGAATGCAGCGGCTGGCAGGCATCGCCAACGTAGTGCGCCATACAGCCGGCGGCCGTCAGAAAGTTTTTACCGTCGGCGGCTTTGGCATATCCCTGGAGCTGCGCAAAAATCTGCCAGACACGGAACGGCAGCGCCCCGTAGGCTTTCGTTTTGCTGGTTTGCGCGGATGGCAGGGGCGAGTCGTGATAAAACGCCATCCAATTACTGAAATTCAGCGTATTGGGATCAGCTAGATAGTTGTCCAGCAAGGTCTTGCCGTCCGCACCGGGCAGATCGACGTCGGCGTAGTGATTCCAGTTCTCCATCGGCCGGGCCACTTCCGGCTTGCTCCGATTGACGTTAGTCTTCCACACCACGTCGGGGACATCACTAAGCGGAACGAATCCGGCACCTGCCTGCAAATGTGTGGCGAGCTTGAGTTGCGCGTCGCTGCTATAACTCAGGTTGTTTACGTTTGCCGTGAAGAAGAACTGCAGCTTCGGATCGCTTACTAGGAAGCACGCCTGCTGACCGATCTTGAAGTGGCCGACGGGCCCCCAGTACTGCGTTCGCTCGGCCGAGGGATCATGAACGATGTCGAGACTCAATTCCCGGAGTGTGACTGCAATGGAAGTCGCGAGAGAAAGTTGAAGAAACTGTCCGGCAGCACTGCCGCTCGACACGCGCTGTCCTCCCCACTCCAGACCGACGGGAGAGAGCTTTCCGGGCTCGAGGATCGAGTCCAGGCACCAGAGCGATCCGGAATCGCCCGGTTGCACGACGAGGGGGGTCTTCGCTGTTGCGCTTGAGGTGATCACAAAATCGGCGACATAGTCGCGGCCGCCGATCGATTTGTAGCGGTAAAACAGCGCCTTGATCTCGCCAACCATTTCGCCGCTCGCGGCGCCGTAGCCAATCACTTGCTGGCCAATCCAGGAAAGAGACGCTGTTTTCGCACTGAAATCGGCGACCCGGCCAAGAACCCGCTTATTTGCCTGTGGGTCCCACGTCGCGGCTTCATCCATGCGCACGATCGCCGCATCAATGTTGACGACAGAGTCTGTGCCGGACAACTCGGGATAGATGTCCGAAAACGTCTTCTCCGTCAGGTTGCGCGTGCCCATAGTCGTGCCTACTCGTTGTGGCACACCGCGAAGCACGGCATGCACAGACCTTCCGCTTTGGCCAGCAAGGTGAGTGTTGGTCAGCACATAGAAATCGCTTCCGTCCGAAACGAGGCACGCCACCGTCCCCATCCGTCGCGTGCCTTGGGCGTCCACATAGATCGGGCTGCCAACACCAAGGCTCGCCGCAGCGAGACGGGAGAAGTCCACCGTTCGCGGAGGCAACTCAGCAGTTTCCATCAGCACAACGCAAATCGGAACCGTGCGGCCGTCAGGTAAGTAAACGAAAGGAGGGATAACGTTTTCCGGCTTCTCGTGCAATTCCTCGAGCGTCGCCCACTTGGTAACAAACACGAGAATGCAAGGCCAGGACCAGTCCTTGACGGAGGAGTTGCTCAGCGTTCGCTCTGCCGCCTTTGGCCGCCGCCGATCATTAAGCGCCCACCCCGTATAGCGTTTGGAGTCTTTGTCTTTGTCCCGGATGAGAAACAGCCCGATGGCGGTCGAGAGCACGTTGACCTTTTGGGCTAGGTGAACGTGAAACTGATCCCGCGCATCGAGCAAGTCCCTAACATTCAGTGAGCGAAAATCGTGCGCATATAAGCTCCTCTGCGATGCGGGAGACAGGGACGGACTCGAATTCGGCATACAACCTCCACCAGCCAAAAATTAGTGCCGCGATGGTTACTTAACGAAAGGAGGATTACAACTACATTTTATGAAATTCACAATTCGTAACCCCGTTCAGTTGATGCTTTGATCATATTCGACCATCGAGACTGAGTCTTTTGGGATGGTTTGAACGAACGTGATGGATCCGTTGCGAAGAACTACTGCATAACAACGGTCCGACGAGATAACGTAATGGCATTGAATAACCTCCCCATCTTTGAGTGTAATCGTCCAGTCGCGATAATCGCTTTTTGCAATTATCTCGATCTCACGTTCCGCGCTGGTCCAGCCGAAATTGACGACCCAGTTGCATAAAGTGATAAATCCTATCGCTGCGGTGAGTATATAGAAGCCAAGCGGGATGCGCTGTAGAAACGTCGCAATGCGATCGAGGATACGTTTAAAAGGAGGCGAGGAAGCCGACAAATGCCAACGCCTGCGACTAGAATGCTAACTATAGCAAAGCCGAGCTAGAATCACCTGATCTTAAATCACTTTCGCGAGCCGTAACACCTGACACGAAATCAATTGAGCAATTTCGCCTCATAACCAAGAAAAGAGGTTCCTGTACTTAAATCCGTTGGGCCGTAAAAGGCCCGTGCCGGTTCGAGTCCGGCCATCGGCACCCCTGAGAACGCATTTTCCATGGGAGATTCGTTAGGCTTGGCGAGTTTATTGACTGCGCATAGTCGCGCAGAAAAAATGTATCCAAGAAACACTTGATTATCTGAATACAGTATGTCTTTGATTTTTATATGGAACACAGCAACACCAAAATCCCAGTAGCAATCCTCGTTGAAAGGAGCAGAAAATGAACAAGATGGTATTGTTTCTATTACTAGCGTTTAGCAGCGTACTAGCGTTTAGCAGCGCTAGTGCCCAGATCGGAAAATGACACGTCTGATGACCAAAGATCTTCCCGATGTGCCCGGAAAGGAAGGCATGATAGAAACCGTCGACTTCGCTCCCGGCGAGGTCTCCCAGCCACATCGACATAACGCAGATGTCTTTGTGTATGTGCTAGAAGGAAGCATCGTTACTCAACTGAAGGGTGGTAGCCCCCAGACAGTTCACGCCGCCGGCGTCTTTTACGAATCGCCCATGGATGTACACAGCGTGAGTCGCAATGCCAGTGAGACGCAACCCGCGAAACTGCTCGTCTTCTATGTGAAAGCGAAAGGTGCTCTGCCAACTGTGCTTCTGGGGGAGGGGGAAAAGTAATGCCTCTCACGAACTCGTAGGAAATGGCGCGCCTGCGCTTAGAACCCACGAAGGGCGGAGCGGTATTCCGCGTTGTTCTTCAGGCCGAGCCGCCAAGACAGTGACGGTTCCGCCTGTTACGGGCGTGCTGATCCGTCTTGATTTCCCAAGAGCAGCTAGAGCAGATCAGACAGCTACGGGCGGTTCCCGAACCGGAGCATCACAAGAAAGGAAAAACAATGAGCGCTGAAAACACGACCTATGACCCGTACGCTCCTTCCTCTCTCCACGCCATATCACTCTAGATTGCAATATCGCGCAACGACTTTGGTAAACTGCGTCGCACCGATATTCATCCATTTCGCGTTGTTGCTTCGTAATGCCGTGAGTAAACTGGAGAGCTCTTCGGCGTTGTCCGGCGGTTTCGCCCTCAAGTCGCCAGTAAGCGCCAGCCACTCCGTACTGTAAGCGTCGATCTCCTTCCAGAGCTCGGAGTCGAATAGTCCGTGAAATGCATCGTCGCCGCTCAAATGTAGACTCGCAAGATCGCGGTTCAATTCATCATAGTCGGAGAGGACAAGGCGTACGATCTCAGCGCACCGTTCCTTAGACGGTTTCTTGTAGAGCGCCTCCGCACGGCGCGGCTCGAGGATGTCCCAGCGCGCCCTGAATATAAGCCTCAACAGGTGGACAATAGACTTAAGGGTCGCTGGCATACTCCTCGGCAACGAGGAACCCTCGAATAAGGCACCGAGGCGCTGTGAATCGGCTGGGACGAAGATAACACATACTCGGCGCAGCTCGCGGTCGCGGATTTCCGCTCTGACAATAACCGGGATGAAGATCCCCGACGGCGAGCGAAATGGTGACAGCGCTGGTGGCAATTGTCCAAACGCCATGGCGGCAATCGCCTGCTCCAGTTCCAGAGGCCACTCGGCCGACGTGACAAGAACATTGCGAACGTCTGACCATCTCATGCCTGGCACGTAATCAAAGCCGAGCAGATTCATGCCATCATCGTTGCCTTCGATAATTGAATTTTCCGGATCCAACTTGCCCGGGCTAGCGTATTTGACTGACATGACGAGACGCCGTTCATAAAGCTGTTCGTCAACCCGCGCCGCTGCAAATTTTTCGGCTAGCTCGCGAGCAATGTCGGCCACACGCGCTCCGTCTTCACTGGAAATTTTGGCAACATCTGCGTTCAGAACATCGCCTTTCGTCAGCGCTCCGGTGACGAACAAGTCCTTCATGAACTTCGTGAGGCCATCCAAGTCGCCCTCGATCGATTGGTACGGCTCGAACACCGGTGGGGGTTTGGGAATGTTGGTGTTCCTGATGCATACGACATTGTCGTCTCTTTGGTAGAAGCGACCTAACTCGTAGTTACACCAGCCCATGTCCATGCTGGTGTGCGGATAGAGCAGCACGAACACGTCCGCGGCGCGGACATTGTCGTCAATCCATTTCCTCCACTCTCGGCCCGCAGGCATGTCCTCGCTAAGCTTAACGCTCAGCGGCCTGCTCGATCGCACGCTCAGCAGTGATCGCTTAAGACTATTCGCTATATCGGCGTACTTGGTGCTATGGCTAATGAAGATGCTCAGTTGAGCCATATGTTTACCTCCTACAGACCTATATAGGCATGTTAAACCACTTTTTTTTCTGGCCTGAGCTGTATCGCTGGACCGTTGGGATGTCAATCGTCTTTCTGTTTGATAAAAATCCCGATATTGCAGATCAGGGCGCTGCGGGCAGTTCCCGAACCGGAGCAGTTACCGATGAAGCCAACGGCCCCGTCCTCCATTAGTCTGTGCCCCATCGCCCAATGTCGAGGGCACCAGTGAAAAGTTCGTCATCTTTACACAAGGCTTGCTCAGCCTGGTGTCTGCGCTTTAACCCTGGTCGTGCTATCCGCGTAATTCGTGGTTCTCGTTTAGGCAAAATTCTTCATTTTCCTGAAACGCTTCCGATTTTTTTCCTTTGTAGCGGAGTGATGGCCTCTCACGAAGAGAGTTCGAGAGCTCGAACAATGAAGGCAAATAGCGGCTTAAGCACTCAATGCGCTCTAATCTTTCTCCTTGCCGGGTGTTTCATCCTTTTCAGCTGCGGTAAGCCAACCCGACCCGCCCCCGGAAATCAAAGCCCCTCTTTCTTCAGCTACCAGCCACTGCCGACTCAGCCGCCGATGTCCTTATCAGTTTCCACGATCGACAAATTCGTCTTCTGGGTTCTGACAATGAACTCCACGCAGGTGGACGATGTCACCAACCAGATCGCGCTAGTTGCCGCCGACAATTCAATCGTCGATGCGGTCGCAGCCCGGCTCTCCTTCACCAATCCCGGTTCTGTCGACCACCAGCTGATCTATCTATCGGTCTTGGGCCAAATGAAGAATGAGCGCGCCATAGCCCCGTTGCGCGACTATGTCTATTCGACCGAATGTCCCGTTCTCGAGATTATTTCCTCGCGAGTCACTACTGAAACACAGCCCCAACTCAACCGGCTTTGCTAAGATTGTCGGCGATGATCTCCCAGAGCGTTTCACGGCCCTTTACCTCGCCTGATAGAATAGGTCTAAACTCGGTACTTTTACATCGCGGACATGTGCCAGCGGCTTCCAACGGAACAGGCGTCGTAGCGATGCAAGCTGGTGAAAACTAACGCAAAAACTCTTTTGTGAAAGAAATTGAGTGCCTGTTGCAGAATTAGCACCAGAGACACACCGCAGCTGACGAACTCTTTACTTTTCGGCGGCCGAGTTAGGCTCGTTTTCGCCGCTGGCGCTAACGACCAATCTCCATCACTCGTAACATTGTGACCGGTTTGTAACGAGTCCAATAAAGGCGGATGCTCACCTGGATTATGTTCGCGACGCGCGACAATTCTGTCCATAGAAGTGATTCAAAGTCAGCATTACGATAGCAAAGCAAAACATTGCGAGTCTGAAGTCGCGTTAATGGGACGCTTTCAGCTTCACTTCTCCTAAATGCCTCCTATTGTCGGTGATTCGCTGTTTCGCATAGCTCTCCCATGAAAACCGAGAAATCCGGCCGGCTATGGCGCCGATCTTGGCAGAACTCGCTGCAGTTCTTCAAGCAATTTGCGAGTTTCTAGTCCAGCTGAAGGAAGCGGCCCGTGTTTCTCGAGTTCGGCGAGAATGGTTAGTCCTTGCTGCACGACTCGAGAGGCTTCGCCCTTTTCATTCAGTGCTATGTCAGCAAGCGCAAGCTGAGCGCAAACGCTAACAACCAAGAGCTGTATATCGGCATTGCTGGGATCGCCAAGAGCAAACCTGGTCATCGCGGCATGGCATTTACTATATTCGCCCCTAGCATCTTGAATCTCGTTCCGTGCGAAAAGCGTGGCCGCAATGAAACAGTGCGCCTGTGCTGCTTCTCGCTGCCACACCGCGTTTGCTGTATCGATTGCCGCAACCGTGTCCATGTCCGCCGAATACTTGCGGAATGCATCAAGCGCAACAGCGGTCTGCCCTTCTCCGTGGAGTGTTTCACCAATATTTTTGTAGGTCCAGGCAAGAGCTCGCTGCCAGTCAGCATTGCGCGGATCAATCTGCGTGAGCTTGAGAAGAATCTCCTGGCTGGCATGGTACTCAGCTAGGGCGGCATCGAATTGTTGCTGTTGGAAAAGAACTCTGCCGACGTTGCTGTGAGCTGTTGCTAACTCACTCAATCTTTTCGAATCATTCGGAGCTTCTGCAACAAGCTTTTCCTGGATCGCGTAGGCTTTGCGGAATCCCGAAAGTGCCGCATCGAGTTGTCTTTGTTCGAGCAAATCCGTTGCTTCGAGGGCGTAGCCAACCGCCAGTTGACTTTGCCAGAGCGTGTTGGAGGGATCGCGTGCCACTAGCTTTTCGAACGTTTCCCGAGGCTTGTGAATCTCGTCGATTTTTCCTCCCGCATTTTGCGATAACTGGCCAGCAACGAGAACTTGTGCGGTCGCCAAATCGTATAGAGATTTGTCCGAGCGCGGCTCCAAGCGCTGCGCTTTTTCTGCAAACTGGACAGCCGAGCGATATTTAGCGAGAGCCTCATCGCCACGACCCTTGCTTTCAGCGACCTGGCCTTGATTTACGAGGACCCAAACGTTGCCAAGTAACGTATCGACACTCTCGCCTTCAGCTTTTTTCATTTGATCGTAGTACTGGTCCACCTTTACCGCCACGTCTTCCATTAAATCGAGGCGACCGATTGGGCGAAGCTTGTCAGGTAGGTCGTCCTGAACGAAGTGAATCACATTATCCGCGCGGTCCCGACCGGCGATCGCTCTACTTCTCTGGTTGATCGCCACGATCGCGAGCGCGATAGCTATCACGAATCCAAAGGTCACAGTCCCAAGTGTGATCCGCTGCCGTCGTGTCGCGGCTTTGCGGCTGGCAATGATGTATTCAGTTTGCAGCGCTGTAGGCTTTGCTTGCGTTTTAGTAGGCGCTTCCGCGAGCCATTGCTCGGCCGATCGTAGATCGTCTCCGCGCAAGACGAAGCTGTTGTTCTTACCTTTGCTTTCCCACTCAATTCCACGTGTAAGCAAACGAGTATGGGTGCGGACCCAATCAAGATCGGTATCGAGCGCGCTGATCAACTCGTCGGTTGCTTTTTCAAAGTCATCGCTCTCTCGAAAGAAGATCCAGTTTAGCTTAGCAACCGCTTCGGGAACCGTTCCGGCGTTCACATCCCGTCGGACGATCGGCACGATCCGCTTGTTATGCGTCGCCGCGTGCGTGATTTCGCGACCACACACGTCGGAGGAAACGGAGTCGGGCGTGAGCACAAAAACGAATGTTTCAGCGCCCTCGATCGCGCCATAGATGGCCTGCATCCATTCTTCCGTTGGCCGAATGTCTTCCCAGTCAACCCAAGCCTCGCGATCGCGACGCCTTAGCACTTCGTGCAGCCGACGCACAAATTCCTTATCTTTACGCGAATACGAGATGAAGATTTCTTGTGGACGCTGCTGCTGTTGGTCGGTCGGCGCTGCTAGCATAAAGATGACACTTCAAAGTATGCGAACAACGCTTAAGTTCACGATTTCCACGGCGGAAAGAGGGCTGGGTGCGTGCCTAACGAACTTGACGCAGTTAGAGATTTTCAAATACCAAGGCGAACGGTCAAGACAATTCTCTCCAAAGTTATCTCTCGACGATGCTGCCTCGTCCAGTTAGCATTTGGTATGGCACAAAGGAAGGAAGCACCAACACCAACACCAACACCGCCGCCAAAGCCTCGCCCTCAGAAGCCTACTGGCCGCTAGCCAATCGCGATCTTCAGATAGTCCTGCGAGCGCCTTTTGAACACGGAGTCCTGCCCCGCGGTGTCTGCAAGTCGCTTGGGAAGGCGTAGTTTGTGAAGGCGGAAATAAGGCGACGGCGCGGAACAATATTGAGTCGAACGCCGCGCCGCATGTCGTACGGGTGTCTCGAAAAGTAACCGAAATGTCTCTTGTGTCGGCTTTCAAACGCGTCGAGAATCAGAGCTATGACAGTCGTGCAACGGGACGATGCGTACGTCCTCAACTACTGCACTAAATCACTGGCAAGGGACAATACCGACGGACGGCATAACTACGGCCAGTATTCGCCGGGCGACACACGCGCGAGCATCGCCGAGGCATGGCGCTTTCCGGTGATCGATTCGTACTACGACGGGCGTAGCTATGAAGACAGTTATGCGTTTAACACCGTGACCTTCGTGCTGGCGAATGCGGACGGCTCCGCACGCGACGTCGGGGTGATCGGCACGTTTTCCGATCTGGTCACCCCAATTTCCATGCCGCGCGTGGATGACAGCATGTACCGGGCCGTCAGCATTGCGGTACCAAAAGGCCAGGTCCACAGGTATCGTTTCGTCGTTGACGGCAAGACGATCATCGACCCTGTGAACCCGCAGCGCGTCACGACTCCAGAAGGAACACAATGGTCGCGGTTCTTTACGCAGTACTGCACCGACATCATCAGCTTCGAGCGCTGGGAACTGACGCTCCTGCTGCGGCTGACCGACCACATCCTGCCGTTCCGCACAATTGAGGGTCAGCGGTTTTTAGACATCTACTTGAAGGATATCGAGCGGCAGAGCAAAGATACCCAGTACGCGCGCGCGTACCGGCTCGACCAGCCAATTGGCGTCGTGAATTTTATCGACAAGATCCTCGCGCGTGAGGAGTCACACCGGCTGATCGACTACAAGATTTGCCTAGAGTTGATCGACCGCGTGCTCCGACAGCGCGATCCATACGAGGAACCGGCACAGATGCCGGTCTCGATGTACGAGGATCTCTACAACCAGATGGCGCAGGACAGCGGCGTGCAAGGCTGGGACTACTCGCGTTACGCTAGCCCACGATACTTCCTGCAGCTACTGCGCAGGCACACCTACACGGGAGCCTTCTCGCATCCCAAGTACGGCGGCAACGCCGGTGCCGCCGGATGGGGCTACCTCGCGCACAACCTTAGGGATCCGCTCACAGGCGCGCTGCCGTCAGCCGAATTGCAGACGACCGCTTTCGACTGGAACCGCGCTCTCGAGAAGCCGCTCGGCCGCAGTCCCGAATACCACGGGTAATCCCGACATTAACGATGCCGAATCAACCTGACAGCTTCGACGTGATCATAATTGGTAGCGGGGCGGGGGGCGCGCCGATCGCGCACACACTCGTCAACGCTGGCAAGTCGGTGCTCGTCATCGAAAAGGGACCGTTGTATCGCCCACAGGCGGACGATCCATTCGGGCTGAGCGACTACAAACGCGACGAGCTGATTTCCGACGGTCCCGAAAAACGATTGACCATTCCAGGCCTCGCCAACACCGGCGCTTCGTTTTACACGAGCCATGTCGAGCCCGATCTCAACGACGAGCCGCACATCTACCGGAGGGAAGGCAGCGACCTTGCGACGATCGAGGGCTATACATGTCAGTGCGTCGGCGGCGGGACACAACACTACGGCGGGGTATCTTTGCGCTTCAGTCCGCTCGATTTTCGTCTGCAGTCCTTTAACGAAGGACGCACCGACCTACGGAACGACCCCAATGGCGACGTCAAGCGCGAAGCGCGCGACTGGCCGATCACCTATGACGATCTCGAGCCCTACTACTCGAAAGCAGAGAGGCTCATCGGTATCAACGGGACGCGTGAGAACCAGGTCAAGCGTGCGAGCGAAGAGAACTATCATAAGCCTCTCGCCCCCAATCCGATTAGCGAATACGCCCACGTCGGCATGGTCGCGCTCGGCATGCAGCCGTATCGGACGCCGCAGGCGGTGATCACTCAGGACCACGAGGCCAGTGGACGTAAAGTTGGACCGCTCGGAGATCCGGCGTGGGAGGGCGGTCCGAAAACGGCGTACGTGAACCGCTACGGCGACGCGCTCGATTTCAAATCGAACACTTGGGTTGCGCTGCTACGGCCGATCTCGAAGAAGCCGAACTTCGCGCTTTGGTCGAACACTCATGTTACGCGCCTTGAATCTCAGGGCTCGAAGATCACAAAAGTAAACCTGCGCGACCCAAGTGGCCGTGAGCGAAGCGTAAGCGCCAAGCTGGTAGTGGTCGCGTGTTCGGCAATTGAATCGGTGCGACTCTTGATGCTGTCGGCTGAGGTCAGCCCTGAATTCAACGGCCGGATCAACCACAACGATCTTCTCGGGAAATATTTCCTGACGCATTGTTTCGGCGGCGCTTCTGCGGTCATGCCAGGCCGCTTCGACAAATCGCTCACTGTCGATAGTGACTGGGCCACCGACTTTTGCGGAAGCGAGGACTTCATCCGCAGCAACGGGCTATGGGCTGGCGCAACCATTTACAATAACACCTCCGATCAAGCGCTTCCCATAGCGCTCGGCCGAACGCACGGCGCTGCTGATCTCGACACACTGTGGCACGGGTTCGACAACGACACTTCGATCGTCGGCGAGCGCTTCCGCACATTCCTCGACCTAGAGTTTAATCGGAGACTGTCAGTGAGCTTCATGGCGAACCAAGTGCCGCAAAAAGCAAACCGCATCGAGCTGCACCCGAGCGTACGGGACAAATGGGGCAGGCGTGTAGCGTACATCATCAAAACGTGGCATTCGCACGATCAGTATCTGATGGACACGCTTGCGGGTAGGTGTCGCGACGTGCTCGCGTACGGCGGCGACAATGGCGGGGGACACTATCCTGTGGAAGGTTTTGGCGGCGTGTATCTCAGCGAGAACGCGCTCGCACGCATCGCCAACCACATCCTCGGCGGCGCGCGGTTTGGCACAACCGAAGCTGATTCGGTGCTGGACAAGAACTGCCGCGCGTGGCGGTTCGACAATCTGTATATCGGTGACGGCGCGTTCATGCCGACATCGGGGAGCGGCAATCCGACGCTGACGATCCAGGCGAACGCGTTCCGTGTCGGTGATGTGCTGCTGCAAAGCGGGATGCTATGACGATCGTACGTTGAGAGGCCGTATATGGATCCGCGCTTCGATCAAATGTTCGATGACCCGTGGGTTAGGGTGTTCAAGGTCGTCTTTTATCCGGACCGCGTCTACCACGCGGCATACTTCAACGCGACTCGCAGTAACCGCTACCGGTACAACGTGCTCGAGGTGCGCAACGCGTTCGACATCACCGTTCTGAAGGCGGAGGTTTACGTTGACGGCGCCTTCCTTGGAAATGTCCTTCGCGTAGAATATCGCGCGAGCCGGCTTACGGAGGTCGCTCGCGAAAGGAACCGGTTCCTGCGCAATCGCGTGATCATGCAGATCCGCCTACTCACGTCGAATCCGGACGCGCCGCCCGCGGGTCCATCAGCGACGCTGTCCCTTCATTACGACAAGTGGATCAACGCGTATCAGACGGAAATCTGGGAGACCGTGACGCTGCCACCCTGCAAGCGCCACGACTTCAAGGTGCTCGATCAGATCGGCCGCATGGGACCGATCACGAGCGTTGCCGATTTCAAGGACCTGCTCCACGATATCAAAGGTATTCGCCGCCTCGAGTTGTCATTCCGCGAGTACAACATCGATCTGCCGTTCGGGTATACCATCACTAACCCGGAGTGGGACAATAACTTCATCCGCAACCACCAGGTGCCAAGCACGCAGGAGCCGAGCTCGAATCAGAACACGGTCGACGATTCCAACTACCTAATCGACTTTCAGCGCGGCCACTTCTTCGACAACATCGATAACGTCGCGCCCGTGCGCTATCGCAACGGCATGATGGAGCCGAGTAACAAGGAGTCCCGGAACGATAATATCATCGAGATGCGGTGGGTGTTGCAGCGCGAGTTCGCCAGCTCAGTTGTCTTTTTCCACAAGGTGACGATCCCGCCTGGCGCAATCGAGGGCACGCACCGTCACATCGGCACGGAGGAACTGTACTGCATCGTTGAAGGCGAAGGCATCGCCTACATGGGGGACGATGACGATCCGGCGCTCTCGCGGTATCCCTTGGTGACGCGCGAGATTTATGGCCTTGGTCCGAAGAGCTGCCGTGAGCTGCCGGTAAAGCCAGGCAGCGTGATTTACACCAAGAGCGGCGGCATTCACGGTATCCGCAACCCGAGCGCTGACAAGCCACTGCGCTTCGTCGCGTTCCTTTACCACACAGCCTAACGGCTCCCGCCGATGGATATCGTACATACCGACAGTGTGTTTCGCGTCGAGCCCGCTACGACGCCCAACTACAACAAGGGCAGCTCGCTCGTTGCGCTCATGAACATCTTAGAGTCCAGCGCGCTTGCCTGCGATCGAGAGTGGTATCTGCGCGATCATCTGCAATACCTTTTTCCGTATGAATTCCTCGAGCTGTACGGACCGCAAGGGGGCGACGCAAACATCCTTGATCCAACGCAGCAGGACAACAAGACAGACTTCCAAAAACAGAATATCAAGTCGTTTCGGACCTCGTCCACTTATGTGATTCGCGGATGGGTCACAACAGGTGAGTGGACTGGACCGTTCGTACGGCTGTCCTATCAGGCTGGTCCCGAATCCCCACTGGCAATCGCGAAAGGGGGTCTTCTGGGACAGTCAATCAAGGCGTGGGTAAAGATCGGCGACAGGCCGGGCCGTATCTTCACAGTGCCGTACAACAGCGTTTCCGCGCGGTATGACATCGAGCTGTGGGGCTATGACAGTCGCGATTTGCGTGGCGTCCTCGGCGGACGATCGCTCGACGCACTTATGCGTGGAGAGCTGCAAGCCGTACCCGATTTGGTTCGCGGCACGCCGAATGCATTCAATCGGGAAGGCCTCAACGATCGGGACATGCGTCAGGTGGCACCCGACTCCGCAATGCATCCGATCCTCCCGCTGCATATCGAGGTGGCGTGGAGCGATGTTGACGAGCGCGTGTGGGACTCGAAAGGCGGGAACAACTATCACTACGAGTTCAACATGATGCTGCGCGGGTGGGACAACTTCCTGGGTACGGGCATCAGTCCGAATCCGCATGGCGGCATCGGGTTCCTCGAATATAGGAATCTCGTGTCGAACTACGGGCGCTATGCGGGCGGCGCTGAGCTTCAGCGCCAGCTCCAGCCCTGGAACTTCAATGCGTTCGGATCGAAGAACCACAACAACGCGACCGAACCGTTCATGGCAGTAGATTACATGGATCTGCACATCCTTAGGCCCGAATGCGGCATAGGGCTACATCGGCATCGCGACAACCAAGAAGTTTTCCTGATGCTTGAGGGACGTGCATACATGGTGATCGGCGACTGGTGCAAGATGCCGCAGCGCGAGCGATCGTTCGAAGTCAGGTCGCTGCGTGCGGGACACTTCGCGATGCTGCGGGGCGGCAACCTCCACGGACTGATGAACGCGACCGACGAAGACATCCAACTGTTCATGTTTGGCGGCTACGATTGAACGCTCAGCGTCAAAGTCTCACGCGCTTAGAAGCGCAACCAACGACCTCAACCTGACCATGTCGAGCCAACCCACCATCAATCCAAGCACCCTTCCGATGGGTGCCAACATCGTACCGGACCAGTCCGGTGCCACCTTTCGTTGCTGGGCGCCCCGGGCAAAGCAAGTAGCCATTCACGGCGACTTCAACGGATGGAGCGCAATGGATGATGGGAGGTTGCATCGGGACGGGGCATACTGGTCTGGCTTCGTCGCCGGAGCGAAAGAAGGGCAGGAATACAAGTTTTATGTCACAGGCGACGGCACCACTGGGTACAAGCGCGATCCCTATGCGCGCGAGCTCACGCGCAATCCGAGCTATCCATTCTGTAATTGTGTGCTACGAGATCCGCGGTCCTGGACATGGCATGACGGCGGATTCCGGCCTCCTGACTTCAACGACCTTATCATCTACCAGCTCCATGTGGGCGTCTTCAATGGCCCAAATCGTCCAAGCCGAGTAGCCAAATTCCTGGATGTGCTTGGCAAGGTTGATTACCTCGCTGCCCTAGGCATCAATGCGGTGCTGCTGCTCCCGATTGTCGAAGTCGCGAGCGGACGAAGTCTCGGCTACGAGGGATTCGACATCTTTGCGCCAGAAATGGACTATGGCGTGGCGCCGGGGCCGGAGCTGCAAGGTTACTTGGGGTTTGTAAATGGGTTGCGTGCTCGGTTCGGCATGGCGGCGATCGCCGAAGACGAGCTCGCTCCCCTTGGAAACCAGCTCAAAACCGTCATCGAACTCTTCCACCTTCACGGCGTGGCGGTTTTGCTCGACGTGGTGTACAACCACGCAGGCGGCCAAATGAAGGGACAGGACGAAAGCCTCTGGTTCTTCGATCGCGTGGCCGGCACTTCCGATAACGACAGCCTGTATTTCACCGACCAGGATCACGCCGGACCAGTTTGGGCTATTTGGAAGAGCGAGGTGCGGCAATTCCTCATCAACAACGCCGCGTTCTTCTTGGAGGAGTATCACGTTGATGGATTTCGTTACGATCAGGCGAGCGCGATCGTACAAAACAGTGCAAACGATGGTTGGCGTTTCTGTCAAGATCTCACAAATACTACGCGATATGTTAAGCCGAACGCTATCAACATCGCTGAGTACTGGAACGTCGACCCGTATGTGGTCCGGTTTCCTGAGCACGGCGGTGCTGGATTCGACGCTTGCTGGCACGACGGCCTTCGGCATAGCCTGAGGGATGCTGTCTCCGTCGCATCGGCCGGCGGGCACGCCCATGTGAATTTGCAAGAAGTGGCACGCAACCTTTGGGCGCCGAATTTTTTCAACGCTTGGCGCGCCGTGCAGTACGTGGAGAGTCACGACGAGGTGTATCGCGACCGCAACCAGCGCATTCCAAGGCTGTCGGATGGCGGCAACTCGCGTTCGTGGTACGCGCGCAGTCGTTCACGTGTTGTGGCCGCCGTTCTCATGCTGGCACCCGGTATTCCCATGATCTTCATGGGCCAGTCATTCCTGGAGGACAAACAATGGGCGGATGATGCTGGGAATTATCCAGACTTGCTGCTTTGGTGGGACGGCCTTGACCTCGGGAAAGATGCAAATATGGGGCGCTTTCACCGGTTTATGGAAGAGCTTATTCGGCTGCGTCGTGCGGAGCCCGCATTGCGAAGCGAGACGCTCAGCGTGCTGCACGTGCATAATGATAACCGCATCGTCGCCTTCCAGCGCTGGCTACCAGGAGAAGGGCGGGATGTGGTGGTTGTAGCCAGTTTGAGCGACAACACTTTTGCAAATTACGAGCTGCCGTGGCCGGGTATTGGTAGGTGGCGCGAAATTTTCAACAGCGACTCCTACGATGATTATCAGGCGAACGGCAATGGCGGAGGCATCGAATCTTACGGGGTGCCGCGCGATAGCCAGCCGGCGACAACCCGCGTTCTTATCCCGTCCAACTCCGTCCTCGTGTTCGCTCGCTAGCCACCGCACAAGGTCGTCACGTGTATGACATCCGACTATCCCCTCATTCGTTTTGTTCCGATGCTCGCGGTGCGCGTGCCGCCCATTTTTTATACGCAAGCATATGTCGTCGCGGGCCCTTCACCTTTGTGGGTGAACTTAAATCAATCGGGCCTTCTTGCCGCATTATGTAAACCTAGCTAACCTCGTCTAACAAAATGCGCACTAACGTGGACTGCCGTGCCTGTCGGATAAGAAAGTGAGACAGAAATTTTGATCCGTAGCAAAACGCGTACTACTCAAGGTTCCACCTAGGTGAGATTGCCGCTCCGTAGTCAGATGCTCTATCCAGTTGAGCTACGGGCGCAAAATTGCAATTTACCTACGAAACGACATGATGATATGAACAAATTGTGTCGCTTCAAACCGTAAAAATTCCGTTAGCAGTTGCAACGCTTCACTGCTCGACGCAGCGATGCCGATGGCGGCATAGTGAAGTGAGTGTCTAAAGCGCTAGTGATTAGCCAGGTGAATGGTAAAGCTGGAGCCTTTGCCGACATCGCTCTGCAATTCGATGCGGCCCCCATGGGCGTTGACGATTGCCCGGACAAGGCTTAGGCCGAGCCCGAGTCCCCGCTGGGAACGGCTCTTGTCGCCGCGATAAAGGCGCTCCCAGATACGCGGGATTTCTTCGGCCGGAATTCCGGCGCCGGTGTCTTTGACGGTAATAACAACTTCGCCGCCGCGCGTCTGCGCGAAAATTTCCACGTGACCACCGCGCGGTGTGTACTTGATTGCGTTGTCGAGGAGGTTCACGAGCACTTGCCGGAGACGGTTGCGATCGGCGACGACCTGCAATCCGGGCGGAATGTTCGCCGTAACCATGATCTGCTTTTCTTCGGAGACGAACTGGAAGAGCTCGATGATTTCTTCGACGAGTTTCGCGAGCGGAAACGTCTGACACTCCAATTTCATCAGTCCGGTTTCCGCTTCGGAAATGTCCATGAGCGTGTTCAACATCGTGAGCACGCGATCGCTTTCTTCCATCGTGTCGAGCAGCGCGTCTCGACACACCTCTGCGTTGGGTTCGCCCTGCAGTGCGAGTTCAGCAACGCCGCGCAGTCGTGTCAGCGGCGTGCGCAAATCATGCGCAACGTTGTCGAGTGCTTCGCGCATCCGGCGAATGAGCATCTCATTCTTTTCCAGCATGGTGTTGAAGAGCCGCGCCAGTTGGCCAATGTCGTCATTCGATTGTGGCAGCGGCATCCGTTCACTCATCCGTCCTGTAACGATGACGTTTTCCACCGTGCCGATGAGCTGGCGAATCGGCGACAGCGTGCGCCGCGCGAGCCACGCGCCGCCGGCGATGCCGAGGAGCAAAGCGAGCAGTACGACCCAACCGAAGATAGTGCGAAACTGCGCGAGCAACGCGGTGAGGGCTTCAGTCGTTTTGCCAACCTGAAGCAACGAGCCGTCCGGCAATCGTTCCGTCGCGATAAGCCATCCCCTGCCTTGATCGCTTGCGGGTAGTGTGCGCCAGACGAGCGCGAAGGCCTCGTTAGGCGGCAGATCCTGGAGTTGAGCGATGTCGAGCTTCCCCCTTTCCTTGGGAATACTGGCAAAGAGAGCCGCACCTTCAGGCGTCAGCACACGGACAAAAAATGTTTCTTTCCCGCTACCTTCCTGTTGAAGAAAGCGCGTGCTCAACGCAGGCAAACCGCCTTCAGAATACCATGTGTGATAAATCTCCAACTGCGCGCGCACCACTTCGCGGTCGCGTTCCCGCACGGCGCGATAAAGAAGCAGATAAGCGATGACAAAGAGCGCGACGGACAGCAGGATGACGATGGCCGCGAACCAGGCGTTGAGACGCGCGGCAAAGCTCATACCTTGCCTATTCATTTCGCTTTCAGGACGTAACCGAAGCCGCGCATGGTGTGAATAAGTTTTCGTTCAAAGTCGCGGTCGACCTTGCTGCGCAGGCGCGAGACGAGGACATCGATCACATTCGTCTTCGGATCGAAATTATAATCCCAGACGTGCTCGAGAATCATCGTCTTTGAGACCACGCGGCCCGCGTTCCGCAATAGATATTCGAGTAAGGCAAACTCGCGAGCTTGCAATTCAATCTTCCGTCCGCCGCGTGTCACTTCGCGGCTCAAGAGATCGAGCGTGAGATCGCCATAGATCAGTGTGGTCGGCTCACTCGTCGCAGTTGAACGCCTAAAGAGTGCTTGAATGCGCGCGACTAGCTCGGAAAACGCGAACGGCTTGGTCAGATAATCATCGCCGCCGACTTGCAAACCTTTCACGCGATCATCGACCGAACGTTTCGCGCTCAGAATTATGACCGGCATCTTTACTTTCTGCGCTCGCCAGCGTTCAATCAGGCTGAGGCCATCAAGCCCCGGCAACATCAGATCGACGATCGCAATGTCGTAGTGATTGTGCAGCCCGAGCTGGAATGCGTCGTCGCCGCGCTCCGCCATGTCCACGAGGTAGCCCGCTTCCTTCAATCCGCGCGAGACGAAGGAAGCGATCTTTTTGTCATCTTCGACAACCAGGAGACGCATGGCCAGCGCGCCGCGTTTTTCAGGCGGACGCTACAAGACCTTCGAGGCTCGCAAGGCAGTCGTCGAGAAAATGATTACCTGTGTTAGGCGGCCTTCTGAAATTGATTCAGATCAACCTGGTCTGTGTTTTCGAGAATGGAACGCGCACGCGCGATCTCGTCCGGCGATCCCATGACCGTGACCAGAAATTCACCCGCCTCGACCCGCGATTGATACTTGAGCGCTTCATCTTTCGAGAGGCCCATGGCCATGAGCGCGATCGGGACGCCGGCCTTCTCGAGTTTTCGCACGGCTGCCTTGGCTTCTTCATGCGTCTTGTAGGCGGCAACGATTGATTCAACGACGGGAGCAGGTGGCTGTGGAACTGGTGGAGTTGCGATTGCGATTGCCATAAAAATTACCTCCTTGTTAGAGTTGCGTATCCTTTAACTTGGAAATGTCCGCGCGCTTGCGAACGGCTCGGTAACTTACGTTGCCTTTCCTTGACGACCGGCGACGCTCAGTGATTGACGATCAGGCTGTTCGCTCCGCTGGAGGAGATCTTGATGTAATCCACCAGAATATTCTCCGCTTCGCGAAGAATCACGTCGTCTCCGAACCCCGCGTCATCTGTTTGCGTGCCGCCTTCCACCGTCGGGAATTCGACCGCTGCTTTCGCCAGCAGTTTCGGATGCTTGAGCGGCGCGCCCAAACCGGGCGCATCCACGTTTTTCAGCGTGATCTCATACGTCGGTGGTTGTATCGCGGCGCGAGCGGCGCGCTCCTTTTTGCGCGCTTCGATGCGCGCCTGGAGCTCTGCTTTTTCACGGCGACGCTTCGCTTCGTTGAGCGAGATCGATTTTGTCTCGCGTGTTTTGAGCAGTTGCTCGCGATCTTTTTGGAGCTCGATGAAATCGGGATCCTTCGCGATGCGCTCAGCGGAACGCGCGCGCAAGGTGCTTAGGTAAGGACCGACGCGATCTCTGTTCGCAAATAACGCTGATGGAACAGTGTCCCACGGAAGTGGATTTTGCATTTCGCTTTCGCTGATCTCGGGAACATCGGTGAGCGACGGCAGCACAATGTCGGACTTCACGCCCTCGATCTGCGTCGACTTGCCGCTGGGCCGATAGAACTTGCTGATCGTTGTCTTCAACGCACCCGGATCTTCCGCAGGCCTGAAGCCTTCCCGCTCCATGATCTGAGCGAGCGGCATGATGGTTTGCACCGTGCCTTTACCAAAGGTTGATGAATCGCCTACAATCAACGCGCGCCCATAATCCTGCAGTGCGCCAGCCAGAATTTCCGACGCGGAAGCGCTGAAGCGGCTCGTCAGGACAACGAGTGGCCCATCGTAAAACGTCGCGCCGTCATCATCGCTCCCAACCTCGGTCTGACCATTTGGTCCGCGCACCTGCACGACTGGACCGGAAGGGATAAACAAACCAGTGAGGTTGATCGCTTCATCGAGCGAGCCGCCGCCATTTCGCCGGATATCAAGAATGATCCCGGTGACGTTTTCCTGTTGTAGTTTTCTCAAAAGACGCGCGACATCTTTCGTCGCGGACGGTCCTGAACTGCCCGGTCCTCCGCCATAGAATCCAGGCAAATCGATCACGCCGATGCGCTGAGTGCCGCCCTTCTCCCCCGGCAAATCGACGATCCGCGCTTTGGCTTGCTGGTCTTCGAGCTTGATCTCGTCGCGTACGATCGAAACGGTCTTGCGGGTTGCGTCGTCTGCCGCGCCGGCTGGAATAGTCGTCAATCGAACGGTCGTGCCTTTCTTTCCGCGAATCAGTTCGACCGCTTGCGGCAACGACATATCGATCAGATCCGTTATCTCGCCATTCTCTTGCGCGACGCCGACGATGCGATCGCCCACCTTAACCTGACCACTTCGCGCCGCGGGGCCGCCCGGAACGATTTCGCGGATCTTGCAATAGCCGTCATCTGATTGGAGGGACGCGCCGATCCCTACTAATGAGAGGTTCATCAGCGCGCCGAAGCTCTGCATTTCCTCGTGTCCCATGTAGTCCGAGTGCGGATCGTAAACGTGCGCGAGCGCGTTCAGGTAAGATTCGAGAATCGTCTGGTCGTCGAGCTTTCGCATCGTCTGCGCCTGACGCTCGGCACGTCGCGTGAGAATCTGCGCGATCTCCTGCTCTTTTTTGCCGTTGAGTTTCTCCTGCAGATATTCGGAACGGAGGTGCTGTCGCCAGAGTTGTTTCGCGGCAGCGAGATCGGATGGACGCGGCGCGTCTTTGCGATCATAGCTGTAGTGTTCGTCAGTGCTGAAATCGAAATGCTCGGTGCGGAGCAGTTGAGCAATGTAAGCCGCGCGCTGATCGAGCCGTTCGAGGTAACGCGCAAAGATCACGCGCGCCGGGCTGCTGTCACCATCCCGACGTGTCGCTTGCGCGAGCGTGGGCTTGAAGCGCGTGAATTCATCGACGTCGCTTTGCAGGAAGACCATGTGTTGCCCGTCCAGCGTGTCGAGGTAACGGTCGAGAAATTTGCCAGCCAATTCGTCATCGAGCGGATGATGTGCAAATTGCGATTTCTCCAAAATCTTGCTCGTTAGGCGAGTGATTTCCGCATTAGTCGCTGCTTGATCGAGCGTCTGGACTGGCCGCAGCGCAAAGGCGCTGACGGAGATAATCAGCGCACCGCTAATCGCGAGTGCAGTGCGAAAGGATTTCGAGAAAATTTTCATTTGATTGCCAAGCTAGCTCGCGACACTTTCCTCAACCTTTCGTCATCATTACATCGGTGAAAGGTTCGTTTTCGGTATGACCCGCTCGAGGTCGCTCTTGTTCACCCAGCCGGAACGCTGATCGAGCGTGCGCACGAGCACGAAATCTCCGTAATCACGCTTCGCCGTGACGAGATCACCGGCTTTCAATTCGAGCGTGCCTTGCGCATCCGCAGCCGGCGCGATGTGCACGTTTGTGTGCGCGTTTTGAATCACCGCGCGATCAAGTTCATTCCAGCGAAGACCAATCGCCGCCACCGCCATCAACAACGCGGTTCCGCAACCCATGCTAATCCAGCGCGCCGCGCGACGTGGAAGGTATTGAATTCCGAAGAACAACGCACAGCCGATGAAGAGCGCAGAGCGTCCGATGACTGCCCAACTATCGAAGCTGAGCCAATGTGCAGGACGTTGCCAAAAAGGAATCGCAGGTGCGTTGACTCCGGCTTTCTCGCGCGCGATGCGCAGATTTTGTTTGATCGATGACTCGTTGGGCGAAAGAAGACGGGCTCGCTCGTAACCGAGAATAGCGGAACCAAGTCGACCCTCTCGTTGCGCAGCGTTCGCCTGATTAAACAGTGCCGGCGCGGAGAAACCGCTCTGCGCGTTCGCCGTCGTTGCAAGCAACGTCACCGCGCAAGCCGTCATGACCAATGTGCGGCGACCATTGCGGCAGATGGATGCTCTGATGCGTCTTAAGAGACGCAGGTAATCGGCGCGATGTCGTCGCGCGAGACAGATGAACCTGCGCTCGATTTGAGAGAAATGTTTCAGCGCGTCAGCGCGCGGAAGTTTTTGGACATTCATGAAAGGGAAAGTTGCTGAAGTTGTTCTTTGACGATGCCACGCCACTGCTGCAGATCGGGCGGGGTGAACTGCCGCCCTGAGTAGGCGATCTCGTCGGCGGTTTGGAAGATGGAGCGAATCTCTTCGCCATCGCCGTTCAAGCGTGCGCGAATTTCGGAAATCGTGACGCGGCTCGCCGGTAATTTCCATTTCGCCGCGAGACGTTCCTGCAACGCCTTGCGCGCAGCGATGAAAAATTGCGGCGCATCATGCACTTTGAGCGCGGCATCCATTTTCGCGAGCGCTTCGCCGACGCATTTCTCCGCGGCTTCGCGTTCCAAACGTCGCGGATCATTCGCGCGTCGCTGACGCAGCCACCGCAAAGCCGCACCGAACACAAGCACTGTGATCATCACCGCGTTGACTGCGATAAACCAAGGCGTGAGTACCACTGGACGCAGGCTCGCGACACTTCGGCCTGTTACAACTTGGTCAGGCGCCAGGCCGTCGCTGCTGCGTTTTGGTACGTCAGTTGCTGGCGCTGAAGTTGGCGGCGCGGCTGGAGTAGTGGCGCTGCCTCGCGCGATATCGACCGCGATCGGCGCCGTGCTTTTCGTTACGTAACGCTGCGTGGCGGGTTCGAAATAGCTGAAACTGAGCGCGGGAATTTCCTGCGCACCTGCCTTTGTCGGGACGATCGATTGCTCGAAAGTCCTGGTGCCTTCAATGCCGGCGCTGTCGTTAGGCGTGAATTTCCCGTTTGGTTTGTAAGTTTTCCAATTAGGAGAGCTCGTTAGGCCATTTGTGGTCACGCGATCGAAATTGCCGCGGCCGGTGATGGTCATTCTCAACGTCAGTGGATCGCCGGTTGTTCCGTTTCTCGCTGATGCTTCCGCGGTCACATCGAACTGGCCAACCGCGCCAGCAAAATCCGCCGGCCGACCTTGCGTAGGAATCGGTTCGATCTTCAGCGTCGCGCCGTCGGTGTGAAGCGTGAGCGGCTTTTGAGTCGCGTTGCTGAAGAAATTATCGAAGAATGGATCGTCGAATGCAGAGTCGTCGCCGAAGAAATCTTTGAACGGATTATTTCCCCGCGCGCCTTTCTCCTGCACCCTCACCATCACTGGTAGATCGAGATTCAGCGGATAATCGCCCGCCTTTACCGCGGAGAGCGCGGACGTCCACGTGACGACGGTGTACGGCACGCCATCGATCAACTCGCGAGTCTGCTCCGGATTGTCGTCGAACTTGTTGAGTGTGAACGCGTCGCTGCTCAATGTCGGCAGGCCATTGAGCGATGCGGAAACGCCCGCTCGAAAATATGCTTTCACTTTCACCGGGACAAGCTCGCCGACGATAAGTTCCCGCTTCGGCAACTCGATGCGCAGGAAAGCCGACTGGTTTTTGCTATCAACCGGCATGGAATTCGAAGGCTGCGAAAAACGTGGCGCGGGAAGGTGTAATCGCGCTTGCGGCAGGGCGCGTTGCGTTTGACCGCCGGCGCCTTTGTCCACGTGCAATTTAATTGGCTGGCCGCTTCCGCCGATTGCGGGAATGGTAAAATCTCCGGCGCGGTTTGGCGTCACGCGAAAAAGCTGCGCGACGTTCGAAGTGACGTTGCCGTTGATAATCTGCATCGACGTCTGCTCACCGATGGGTTCGATCTCCAGACCATCCAGATGCGGCACCGTCGACGCCGCCGATGCAGAACCGTTGACGGTAACAGTGAGTTCCGCGGATTCGCCGAGCGCAATCGATTGTGGCTCAAGCTCCGCATTGATTTGGGATTGTGCGCCAAATGCGGCCGCGACAAGCGCGGTCAGAGACAGGCAGGTTAGAATTACGTTCTTCATGTGATTACCAATCCTTGAGAATTCTTTGGTCGTTAGGCTGTTGCGCCGCGCGACCATCTTGTGAGATGGCGGGAACTTTGCGCTCGTCGTTCTTGAGCGCGTCGAGCAGCTGTTTCGCTTCCTCTTTCGTTAGCTCGCCAGGTTCACGGCGTTCTTCAGAAGCATTTCCAGTCTGTGCCGCCTCCGGCTTGTTCTCGCTAGGCACTTTTGCTTCCGTTTGTTTCGGTTGTTGCTTACCGTTGTCGTTCTTTGCGGCGGCTTGCTGCTGCTGTTGATCCTTTTTCTCCTGGCCGCTGCCTTGTTGATCTTTCGGCTGCTGCTTCTCATCCTTATTGCCGTCGCCCTTCTGGTCTTTAGACTCGTCAGGCTTCTGTTGCTTATCGCCGCCTTTTGAATCTTTCGGTTCGTTCTTCTGATCGCCAGCGGCGCCTTTTTGGTCTTTAGAATCTTCCTGCTCTTTGGAACCGCCCTGCTGATTCTTGGAATCCTGGGGCTGATCTTTATTTTCGTCGTTCTGATTCTTTGAATTGCTCTTCTGGTCCTGAGACTGATTCTGCTGATCGTTGTTCTTGTGATCTTTGTTCTGTTGCTGTTGATTCTTTTGATCCTGCTTTTTCTGCTCTTCCTGTTTCTTGAGCTGCTCGATCTTCCGCTTCACGAAATCGCGGTTGTGTTTCGCGTCGGCGTCGTCCGCTTTGATCTGAAGCGCAGTGTCGTAAGACTTCACCGCTTCTTCCCAGGTCTTGATTTTTTCCTGCGGATTCTGTTTCTCAGTCTTTTCGCCTAACCGGTATTTGGCATTGCCCAGATTGTAGTAAGCGTTTTGCTGCACCGGCACTTGCCCTGTCTTCAAACTTTTCTCAAAGCCAGACGCAGCTTGCGCATAATCGCCCGCTTTGTAGGAAGCATCTCCAGCGTTGAACTGTAGTTCAGCCTTCGAAGGTTCTTTCAGCGCACTCGCCGCGTAATCCTGCTGCGACTTCGCGAAATCACCTTTTTGGTAAGCCTGTTCCGCGCTCTGCGGCGAGGCGGCTTTGGTGCTGGCGACGCCGGCAAGAATGATAAGCGCGGCTGCCGCCGTGGCGGGTCGCAAGTTCCACTCGCGAACTCTTCGACGATTACCGATGAGTAACTCGCCAACGAAACAAGCAAGCGCGGCGAGCAGCGCCCAATGGAATTTCTCCAGTGGCACTTTCGCTTCGCGCGCCGTGAGATCCTGACGTTTGAATCCTGTCAGGCCGTGCTCGTAAATAGTCGTTAGACCTTCGCTTTGCGCGCCGAGCGGCTGATATATACCACCAGTCAATTCAGCGATCTTCTTCAGAGTCGTTTCATCGAGACGCGATTTTACCGGTTTGCCGTTTTCATCTTTCGCGAAATCAGTTCCGCCGGTCTCGCTCGGTACCGGCACGAGTTCGCCGGTCGTGCTTCCGACGCCAACGGTGAAAATCTTCACACCGTTTTTCGCGGCCGATTGCGCCGCGCTGATGGCTTCGCCGCCGAGGTCTTCGCCGTCGGTGATAAGAATGAGAATCTTGTCGGCGGCAGTTCGAGTCTTGAAGACGGCTTCGGCTTCGTGAATAGCAGCGGCAATATCTGTGCCGCCTTTCGGAATCACATTCACATCAAGCGCATCCAGCGACTCGCGAAAGGCGTCGTAATCGAGAGTGACCGGACATTGCAAAAACGAGCTGCCGGCAAAGGCGATCAGACCAACGCCATCGCCGTTGAGCTTCGCGACGAAATCCGTGACCGCGAGTTTCGCACGCGTGAGCCGATCAGGCTTCACATCCTGCGCCAGCATGCTCTTCGAGGTGTCGACCGCGAAAAGAAGTTCGAGTCCTTTGCGATGCGTCTCTTGAAATTCAAAACCAACTTGCGGACGAGCGAGCGCGATGAAGACGAACGCTATGCCGAGTATGAAAAGTATGCGCTTCACGAATTTGCGTGAAGCCGAGATCGATGACGTGAGTTTAGACAGCAGACGCGCGCTGACGAACTGCGCCAGCGCGATGCGTTGTCCGCGGTCGAAACGGCGATATTGGCAGACGAGCGCGGCGCACGCGACAAGTCCTGCGAAAAGCCAAATGGGTTGAGCGAATTGCATGATCAAGGACGTTCGTTAGGGCAAATGACGGAAGCGGGTATGCCCGAGGCCAATTCCCAGGCCGAGCACCGCAAAGGCGGGCACCACAGTCCAGGCGAAGAGCTCCGTGTGATGCTCAAATTTCTTGAGCTGATGCGTCGTCTTCTCCAAGCGATCGATCTCGCCGTAAATGTTCTTGAGCGACTCCGTGTCAGTAGCCCGGAAAAATTTTCCGCCAGTTTCCGCGGCAATTTTCTTGAGTGTGTCTTCGTCGACATCGACCTGCGCCATCGCGAGCCGTTTGTTGCCGAATGCGTCGGTCACCGGAATGGGAGCTTCACCGCGCACACCGGCGGCAATTGTATAAACCTTTACGCCCATCGCCTTCGCAGCTTGGGCTGCGGTTTCAGGAATGATTTTGCCGGCGTTGTTCTGGCCGTCTGTTAACAGCACGACGATTTTTGATTTGCTCGGCTGATCGCGCAGGCGATTCACGCTGGTAGCGAGAGCCGAGCCGATCGCAGTTCCGTCTTCAACACTGCCGATCTTCACCCGCTCCAGATTTTGCTGAAGCCAATCGTGATCGAGCGTTAGCGGACTAACGAGGTAAGGCGCGCCAGCAAATCCGATGAGGCCGATCCGGTCGTTTGGCCGCGCATCGATGAATTTCGAAACGACCGACTTGACGATGTCGAGACGGCTTATTGGTTGGCCGTCGATTTTGAAGTCGAGCGCTTCCATCGAGCCGGAGCAATCCATGGCGAGGATCATGTCAACGCCACTTGCTTGCACGGTAGTTGTGCTGCGACCGAACTGCGGCCGAGCAAGCCCGACGATGAGCAAGGCGAGCGCGAGCAAGGTGAGTAGCAGTTGCCAGCGACCGGCGCGGCTGCGCGTTTCGCGTGCAACCTGGCGCGCGATGTCTGCGCTCGAATATTTCACCGCGGCGACTTCACCACGTTGCCCGCGCAAGATCGCGATAAGTGGCAGGAGCGCCAGCAACCAGAGAAAAGTTGGGTAAAGAAAACGAATCATAGAATCGGCGGGTATTGGTGGGCTGCAGTCAGGTCTACGTTGGTCAATGCCACCGCTTTCGCGGGTTCGGGTCGACCGAGGTCGATGACGAATGCTTTGGCGCTCTCGAGCATTGCCTCCATCTGCGCGACAGTGAGCGACCAGCGCGCAAATTTCGCGAGGTCACAATGGCGGAGAAAATCTGCGAGCGAATCGCGATGCTGCGCCAGCGGCAGATACGACAAGCTTGTGAGATCGCGCAGAAACTCGTCCGTGGTGCGGTGTGCTGCGCGAACTGGAAGCACTTCTTCGATGAAACGCCGCACGATTTCTGAGACGGCGAGCGAGAATGGCTCTGCGTTGCTCTCGCGCATCAATGGCCGCGTATTTTCGAGACGCTCAAGCGCAATTTCATAGGCGAGTTTGCGCTGTTGTCGCCGGCGCCGGAGCTTCCAGACGCCGGCGCTCACTCCAAAAACCAAGAGCGCTCCCGCACCCCATGCGAGCCACGGAAAGGGAGCTGCAATATGAATCGGCGGACGAATGTCGACGATGTCCTCCGCCTGCGCCGATGGCGTAACCGGCGCAGCATGCGCACTCACACTAACAAGCGCAAGCGCAAGTGCGATAACGGCAATTGCGTGCGAAAATTTGAAGTAGGAGAGAAATTTCATGAGCGTTTGCGTGCTCTGTTTTTGAAGAAAGCCGTGAGGTCGGCGACGTACGGCCGATCCGTGGAAAGGCGGAGCGAATCGATCGCTTCGCGCTTGAAAATCTTTTGCAGTTGTTTGTTGCGCACTTCCGCGATCTGGTTGAAGCGCTCGCGCACTTCCGGGTTGGCTGTGTCGATCTCCACCATTTCGCCGGTCTCGGCGTCTTCGATCGCGACAATGCCGAGATCCGGTAGTACTCGCTCGCGTGGATCTTCGATTGGCATCGCCACGAGATCGTGGCGACGATTTGTTTGCCGCAAGGCGATACGAAAATCCGCGATGTCATCGGCGCTTTGGTTCGGCATTTGAAAATCCGACAGCAGAAAAACGATTCCGCGCCGTTCGCTCACGTCGTTCGCGAAGTCGAGAGCGTGCACTAAATCTGTGCCGCGTCCGACTGGTTCAAAGCTGAGGACGTCACGCACGATGCGGAGCACATGGCGGCGTCCTTTGCGCGGCGGCACGAAAAGCTCGACCCGATCCGTGAAGAGAAGGAGGCCGACGTTGTCGCTGTTTTTTATTGCAGAAAAGGCGAGCACGCTCGCGATCTCTGCCGCCAACTCGCGCTTGCTCTGCACGCCCGAGCCGAAGTCGCCGGACGCACTCACGTCCACCATGAGGAGAAGCGTGAGCTCGCGTTCTTCAACGAACTTTTTGACGAACGGCCGACCAGCCCGCGCGGTCACGTTCCAGTCTATCGCGCGCACTTCGTCGCCTGGCACATATTCGCGCACGGCATCGAAGTTCATCCCGCGGCCTTTGAAGACGCTGTGATATTGACCGGCGAGCGTGTCGGCGACGAGTCGCTTGGTGCGGATCTCAATCTGGCGAACCTTCTTGAGAATTTCGCGTGTCTGATCGGAGTCCATTTGCAAGACGAGTTGCCTAACGAGAACTAACGACTGGTTAGGGCACCGGCAGGCCTTCGAGAATTCCGGCCACGATGTTTTCCGAAGTGATGTTCTCGGCTTCCGCTTCGTAGCTCACCGTGATTCGATGACGCAGAACGTCATAAGCGAGATCCTTCACATCCTGCGGCGTGACGTAGCCACGGCCTTGCAGGAAGGCGTGCGCGCGGGCCGCGAGCGTAAGACTGATCGTGCCGCGCGGTGAAGCACCGTATTGCACCCAGCCATTGAGATCGATCCCATAAGGCTTGGGGTCACGCGTCGCGAGGACGATGTCGACGATGTAGTTTTTCACTTTGTCATCGACGTAGATGCTGCTGACGACGCGGCGCGCGTTGATAACATCTTGCGCGCTCACGACCGACTGCACGCCCAACATGGGTTCAGTCACAGCCATGGCGTCGAGGATGGCGCGCTCTTCCGTCCGATTCGGGTAACCGACGATCACCTTCATCATGAAGCGATCGACCTGGGCTTCAGGCAGTGGATAAGTACCTTCCTGCTCGAGCGGGTTTTGCGTCGCGAGAACAAGAAACGGATCCGGCAGACGGTACGTTTCATCGCCGAGCGTCACCTGACGTTCCTGCATCGCTTCGAGCAATGCGCTTTGCACTTTGGCGGGCGCGCGATTGATCTCGTCCGCGAGGATCAGGTTCGAGAAAACCGGACCGTGCTTCGTGCTGAAAGAGCCGTCGCGCGGATTGTAGATCATGGTGCCGACGATGTCCGCCGGCAGCATGTCGGGAGTAAATTGCAGGCGTTGAAAATGGAGACCGATGGCGGAGGCGAG
>DATIOX010000152.1:0-30971 GCA_035472675.1 Candidatus Dormiibacterota bacterium | reverse complement strand
CTTTTTCCTCCCTTGCGGGCGCCGGTTTTCTCCGGGGCGTGGTCACAGGCGGTTCGGACGTGTCAAGAACGTCAAATGCGTTCGGGGCTGGTTCAACCGATGGTGCCGGCGTAGTTTCGATCTCAGCGCGACTGGGCTCCTCAATAGGAGTGGTCTCGGCGGACTGAAAGTCCTCGATCGTCGGCGGCGGCTCGGGCTCGACTTCAATCTTCGGAGGGGCCTCTCGAGGCTGTTCCCACACTGGCGGCATTGGCGGCGCGCCGCTCAACGGAGATTGAATCTGCGGCAAACTCTCATCCGCTGTAAACGAACTGATAATCGTCACGCTCAAGCGGTCCCCCAACCGTCCGTCCACAGCAGTGCCAAAAAGAATCTGCGTGTCCTCGTTCACGTGTCGGCCGAGCTCGCGCATCACAATTTCGACTTCGGACAAGGTCATAGCCGGCCCGCCCGCCACCTGGACGAGTACCCGCGCGGCCTCCGCCAGCGTGCGACCTCGATCCATTAACGGACTCTTGAGCGCCTGTGCGAGCGCATCATGCGCGCGATTGTCCGAATCGGATTCGCCAAAGCCGAACAGGCATCGGCCATTCCGGCTACGCAACGCAGAAAGCAAATCGTCGAAGCCGATGCGAATGAGTCCTGGTCGTTGAATCAGATTTACAATCGAACGGACACTTTGACTGATAGTCGTATCGGCCTTGGAAAACGCCTGATGAATACCGGCGTGAGGCGCGACCATGTCCCCCATCTGATCGTTTTCGAAGCAAACCACTGCGTTGGCGATCTCGTTGAGACGGCCCAGAGCTTCGCGCGCCTGGACGTTGCGGCGCCTGCCTTCGAACACAAACGGCAACGTTGCGAATGCAAGAATCAGAGCGCCCGCCTCGCGAGCGAGATGCGCCACATACGGCGCTGCCCCCGATCCCGTGCCGCCGCCGAGCCCTGCGCAGATAAAAATCATTCTTGCGCCGGTCAACGCCTCGCGGATCTCCTCTGTCGATTCGAAAGCGGCCTGATAGCCAAGCTCGGGGTCGCCACCTGCACCCAAGCCACGGGTGACAGTACGACCGAGTTGTACTTTGTGTGCGGCAACGGAGCTCGCCAGCGATTGCACGTCGGTGTTGACGGCGAGGACTTCTGCTCCCTCTAATCCGTCGAGCACGATCCGGTCGAGCGCATTCAGACCGGCGCCACCAACACTGACAATTTTGATTGGAATAAATTCCTCCGCCCGCTCGGGGAGGCTGTAATTTTTGCTGAGTTGAATCATATTAATCTTTCTGCTTCTGGTCCTGCAATCACCGTTCCAAATTTGTCATTCGGAGCGAAGCGAGGAACCTCTCAATTCGCCAAGAGGTCACACGAAGTCCTACTGCCATCGTCCTCGATTTGTGCCCACGTAAATGAAACCAACTAAACGCTGAGCGCCTTTGTGAGGTCCCTCGCCGTCTCCGCGGCTTGGGATGACTGCGTAAGAGCGCGCTTAGTTTCTTCATCGTCTTCCGCTAAAAATTCTTCCCAGGATTCGCCCAATTCCTCGCGCAGGCCGCTCTGTTTGCACCGCCTGGGCATATTTGATCAGCCCGATTGCGGTGGAAAATTGCGGGTTCTCTACTGCAAAGGTCACGCCTGATGTTGTTTGAGCGTGCGCGACGTGCGCGGGCATTTCGAAAATCCCTTCCGCGAGATTATCGACGCCATTGAGGAGGCTGCATCCGCCTGTGATGAAAATTCCAGCGCCCAGGTAATTGATGAATGGTTCGTCATCGAGTCTGCGTTTGAGCAACTCAAGGGTTTCGCGCAGGCGCAAATGAATAATCGTGTTCAAGGTCTCGCGCTCGATCTCCTTGCCCGCAAAACCGGAATCGTCCTTTAGCAAAATCATTTCGCCTGGGAAACAATTGCCGAGCACACAACTTCCTTCCTCGATTTTGAGTTTTTCCGCACGTGCCATTGGGATGCGCAACCCCATGGAGATATCGTTTGTGATATGGTCACCGCCGATCGCGACGCAACCGCTCTGCTTCACAGCGCCGTCGGCGTACAAGACATAGTCTGTGGTTCCCCCGCCGATATCAATCGCCAGTGCCCCGAGGTCTTTTTGGTGTTGCGTGAGGACCACCTGGGCGGAAGCAAGCCCGCCGAAAACGACATCCTCGACGTCGAGCGGCAATTCTTTCACACACCGGATTGTGTTCTGGATGCGCGTCCGGACGCCGTGAATAATGTGAAAATCGGCTTCTAATCTTTGGCCGAGCATCCCGAGCGGGCTCAGCACACCGTCCTGTCCATCGACATGATAATGCTGAATGATGGAATGAAGGAACGCGTTTTGCGAAGGGATGCTTACCTCGCGCGCATTGATTTTCACGTCTTCGATGTCCTGCTCGTCAATTTCGTCGCGGTCTTCGGGCAGCATGACGCACCCGCGGTTGTTAAAGCTTTGAAGATGCGACCCTGCAACGGCGACATAAACGCTCCGGATCATGACATCGCTTTTCTGTTCCGCATCGACCACCGCTTCGTGCACGCATTTCATTGCCGTTTCAAAATCAACGATCTCGCCCTTGCGTACGCCCCGCGACGGCGTTTGGCCGACACCGAGAATTTTGACGGTGCCGTCGGGTCGGCTCTCTCCGACAACCACACAGATTTTGGAGGTTCCAATCTCAAGACCAATCATTAAATTATTGCTCGCCATTATTTTAATCCGTTTTCTGTCGCTGAGTGGGAATTGCCTTGGGGGGTGGTTTTGAATTAGTGCGCGCCTTGGGTGTTGGTGACGCAGTCTCTTGCCCTCCGGAACCTTGACGTGGGCGGGTTTCAGAAGCATGCACCGGGATCGCCTTCATAATCCGCGGTTCAACAGCAGGCTCGATGGTATCGTTAATAACCGCGACCGGCCGCGGGGCGAACGTCATCGGGATGTTTCGTTGCACAAGCAGGTTCAACGTCGCCAGTTCCTGTTTTGAATCGTCACAGTAAACAAGAAACTGCTCGAGCCGGCGTAATTGCGTTTCGAGATCGTTATAGCCAAACATTACGCGGCTATGATTCTTGTCGGTTACCAGCAGGCGATAACTCTCGGAAACGTCGATCTCGCGGATCTGAAAGCGCATTTGCAAAAAGCTGCGCGAACTCAACCGTAGCAGCTCGAGCGCCGTCTTTGCTTCGGGCGATTCGACGACTTTGCCCACCTCGAGCCATTCGCTCGAGCATCCCAGAATGACCGGTAATCCGAGATATTCGGGCAACAACTTCTTTTCTTTCATCAAAACACCGCGCGCATCCACTAGAAAAGCCGAGTCTGATGCAAATGGATCGGAAATTTCCTTCTCGCTCGTGATCCACGCGACCGGCTTTCGTTCCACTACACGAATATCGATCTCGGAAGGCAATTTTCGCATAACCTGCACCTCATCGGTTTGAGGAAGCTGTTGTATCAAATCGTGGACGCGAGCCAGATTTACGCGGAAAATGTTTTCGCCTTCGCGTAGATCAGCGGCGTTTAGAATCTGCTCGCGCTGCAACGTTCCGTCCGTCTGGAATTCGATTGTCTTCAACTGATAATCCTGATTCTCGAAAAACAGACGCCGCGCGGCTTCGCGTGTCCCCGCATAAATCGCGGCGCACAGCGCGGCGAGCAACACCACTCGGGACAGAACTGCCAACGCCCTTCGAGCACGATGCTGTGCCACTCTGCGGGAGCGAACTTTCACATCAAGCAAGTGCTGCTGTCGGCGCTGGCGCACATTGGAGACTCGCCGATTGCGCGACGGAGAGCGTCTCTGAGCGGGTCTCACCTCGGGCTCCTTTCCATTCTGCCGAAAGAGAGCGCGATGATGCGCGCGCAAAGATCAACATAATTGATACCGGCAGCCGCAGCGGCCTCGGGCAACAAGCTCGCCTCTGTCATACCTGGAATCGTGTTCACTTCCAGCACGAACGGTTCGCCTGAATCGGAAAGCAGGACGTCGACACGGCCGTAAACAACCAGGCCGAGCGCACGAAAAGCACGCAGCGCCTGTTCCTGAATTTGTTTCGTCTTGGTTGGATCGATTTTCGCCGGGCAAACGTGCTCGGCGCCGCCGCCACCCTGCGGATTCAGAAACGGGTACTTGTTGTTAAAGTCGTAAAAACCGCCCTTCGGAATTATTTCAAGAATCGGCAGGGCTTGATCGCCAAGAACGCCTATCGTCAACTCGCGGCCCGGCACAAATTTTTCTATCAACAATTGGCGATCGTACCTGCCGGCTTCCGTCATCGCCGAATCAAGTTCGCTCGCGTTTCTTACAATCACCACGCCAACGGTAGAACCTTGTCTCGCCGGCTTTACTACCAGCGGAACCGAAATCGTTGGACGCTGGCCGACTTCGACGACTTCCCATTCCGGAGTGACCACGTTGTGCTCGAGAAATTTTTCTTTCGACAAAATTTTGTCGAATGCCGCCCGACTCGCCTCGACAGCGTCACCGGTGTAAGGCACGCCGCGCTCTTCCAGAATTTCCTGGAGCTGACCGTCTTCGCCGAAAGTTCCGTGAATGGTGATGAACGCAAGATCGACATCTTTCGGAAGCGCGAAGTTTTCATCATGAACATCGACATCGACGACTTCTGCACCCAACGAGCGAAGCGCTTTAGAAACGCCGCGACCAGTCGCCAACGACACATCGCGCTCAGACCCAGGGCCGCCCATTAACACCGCAATTTTTTTCGGTAAACTTTGGTCTGTCGCCATCGTCACCCCGTCTCTCCCACGATTTGCACTTCGGTTTCCAGTTCGATTCCGCGTTTAGCCCGCGCAGTCGCCTTGATCTTTTCGATTAACTCCAGCATTTCTGCCGCTGTCGCGCCGCCGTCATTGACAATGAAATTCCCGTGCACCTCCGAGACTCGCGCTTTTCCAACGCGCAAATTTTTCAATCCCAACTCGTCAACCAGTTTTCCCGCAGGACATGTGTCCGGATTTTTAAAAATGCAGCCCGCGCTTTTCGCTGCCGGTTGCGACGTGCGCCGTTTTTCCTGCGACGCTTCTAGTTTCCGCACGATTTCTTCGAGCGGCGCAGGCTCGCCGCGAAAAACGGCGGACACTGCAAAATTTTTCTCCAGCAACGGGAAATTCCGGTAATACACTTCCAGTTCGTCCCGTGTTTTTGTGTGCGCCTCGCCATTCGCATCGAGATAGCGAACACGCACAACGTTCTCGAAAGTTTGCGAGCCCATCGCGCCCGCGTTCATGCGCAAGCCGCCTCCGACCGTGCCCGGAATTCCTTCCAACCACTCCAGCCCTCCAATGCCGGCCGCTTTGCCCGCGTAAGCAACTTCTTTCAATTTCGCCCCAGCGCCCGCGGCGATCTCGACGCCGTTGATCTCGATCTTGTCGAAATCGCCACCGCACGGATGAACAACTGCCCCGCGAATGCCCCCATCGCGAACCAGAAGATTTGATCCACGGCCCATCACGAAGAGCGGAAGATTTTCCTCCCGGCAAAACCGGATCAACTCCGCAAAGGCTTTCTCGTTTCGCGGCTCGATCCAAAATTGCGCGGGGCCGCCTACGCGAAGAGTCGTGTGCTTCGAGAGCGGCTCATAAAGAAAGACTTCACCGTCTTCGCCCACGATTTCTTTCAACTTTTCTGCAATAACCAAGTCAGCAGCGAGGGCAGATAACTGCTCGTGAATATTTCCGGCACCGAGACTCAAAACGAGATCGCCGGACTGGATCATGTTTCCTACACCCCGATGCACCCATTCCAAACGGGACTCGTAGCAGACACCGCGATGTCCGTGCGCAACGATTTCGTCAGCGATCATTTGTCCGGTCACTCCCGGAATCGGCGCTTCGTTCGATCCGTAAACATCCGTCACTACCACGCGATCCGCATCATCGAACGCGCGACCAAATTCCTTGCGCAATGCTTTCGTGCGCGAATAACGGTGCGGTTGAAACATGGTCAGCACGCGCTTGCGCCCAACCGATCTGGCCGCCTCGAGCGTGGCGCGGATCTCCGTCGGGTGATGCCCGTAATCGTCCACCAAAAGAAATCGCGGGCTGTCGTACTTGATTTCGAACCGACGGCGCGCGTGCTCAAACTTTGCCAGCGATTTCGCGATTTTTTCAAACGCGATGCCAAGCTCTGACGCGAGCGCGATGACTCCCAGCGCATTGTGAACGTTATGTTGTCCGGGGACATTCAACGTTGCTTCGCCGAGGTCTTGTCCCCTATGATTGACCCGGAACGTCGAAGCAAAATCCTTCAGCCGGATATCCACAGCGCAATAATCGGCCGTCTCGCCAAAGCCATAGGAAATTCCGCGCGTGAAAGATCGCCATAACCGCGCCGCATTCTTGTCGTCGACGTTATAAAAAACCTTGCCGGCAGTTTGGGCGATCAATTGCGCGAAAACCTTTTCAATCGCGTCGAGGTCAGCATAAAAATCCAGGTGCTCCTCCTCGATATTCAGGATGAGCGTGTGCTCCGGGTGAAAAAGCGCGATGGTACCGTCGCTCTCGTCTCCTTCGGCAACGAAATATTCGCCACGCGGATCCCAATGCGCGTTGCTTCCGAGAATTGGAATCTCAGCGCCAACGTAATGCGATGGATGCAGCCCGCCTTCGCGCAAGACATGCGCGGTCATTGCTGAGGTCGTCGTTTTGCCGTGCATTCCAGCGATGACAATGCTGCGTTTGCTGCGCATGATTGCAGCCAACGCTTCTGCGCGACGCACGATCGGCTTTCCCGCATCGCGCGCGCTACCAAGAATTGGATTGTCGGTCCTGATCGCAGAAGAAAAGACAATGACGTCAGCAGTGCTGGCATGTTCCGGTCGGTGCTGCTCGTGAAAACGCAGACCCAGCCGCTGCAATCGATCCGTTTCCGTTGTGCTAACCTTGTCTGAGCCGCTGACTGTGTGCCCCAGTTCGATCAAAAGCGCGGCGATACCACTCATGCCACTGCCTGCTACGCCGACCAGATGAATCCGGTGCTGCTCATGCGTGAGAAATGCTGACAGATCTATCGGAAGAGTACGAGCGCTGCCTGCTGCGGAGCCGGTGGGCTGCGGAGGCTGCGCAGTCATGCTGCAATCTTCAGAGACGGGCTTCATGAGTCGTATATCTCTCCATAGTCGTGACCACTCGCCCGGCCGCGTCCTGCGGCGCGAGCCGCGAAGAATTTGAAGCCATCTGTTGAATCCGCTCGGGATTCTCGATCAACTCCCGAATCTTGCGCGCGAGTAACTCGCCAGAGACTTCTGACTCTTTGAGGAGAATCGCGGCCTGGACGCGAGCATAGATCTCCGCGTTGCGGGTTTGATGATCATCAGTCGCATAGGGAAATGGAATCAGGATGCCGGGCAATGAAAAGGCGGCGAACTCCGCGAGACTAGCCGCACCCGCCCGCGCAACGACCAGATCGGCGGCACTGTAAGCTTCTTCCATTCGGTGGTGAAAAGCAGCAATGCGGGCGGGAAGATTCTCGCGTCGATAGTTATCCGCTACCAGACGTTCATCGCGCGCGCCGGAAAGATGAATTACCTGCACCGAAACGCCCCGCAAAAACGGCAGCGCTTTAATCATCGCCTGATTAATTCCACTCGCGCCCTGACTGCCTCCCATCACAAGGACCGTCATGAGATCTTCCTGGAGTCCGAGTTTTTGACGCGCCTCCCGTCGATTCAAAGGCACCAGCTCGGTCCGGACTGGAGTGCCTGTAATTTCTGTGTTGGTTTTTGGAAAAAAAGGCGCGCACTCCTTAAAGCCGAGCATGACCGTGCGGACTATTCGCGCTGTCAAACGATTGGCTTTTCCAGGGACGGCGTTTGACTCGTGAATAAAGGTGGGAATGCCGCGCATCCGTCCAGCCAATACCGGCGCAGTAGAAGTGAATCCCCCCATGCCCAGAACGACCTGAGGCTTAAATGTCCGGTAGATCGACCGGCAAAGCGCCAGGCTTTCGTAAAAACGACCGAGGAAACCGAAAAATGCCGGAGAAAATGGCGACGGCAGCCCCACAGTCGGCAATTTTTCCACTCGGAAACTTTCGCGACCGGAGAGCGCCAGAGCGTCAATATCCTTCTCAGAAACTAACAGCATCACTTCATGGCCGCGGTCGCGCAGCACTTCCGCCACAGCGATCCCGGGAAAAAGATGTCCGCCAGTTCCTCCACATGCGATTATTGCATTCATAAGATCTGATTCTTCACCTGCGACTTATAGGACTTATACATCTATTAAACTCATCGGCGCTTACATACGTGGCGTTAGTCGCACCCGCATGGCCACAGGTTTCTTCCGCTGCGGCTCAAGAATGCCCTGCCGATATATGTTCAGTAATAAACCGATCCCGAACATGCACGCGACCAGGTTCGAACCACCATAACTAATGAACGGCAGCGGCAGCCCTTTGTTCGGCAGGAGCGATGTAGTCACACCGATATTGACTGCGGCCTGCAAAGCCAGCAGCGAAACAACGCCACAGCCAAGAAGCAGGCCGAACCGATCCTTGGACTGCAGCGCAATCAGGATGCCGCAAACAATGATGACCACGAACAAAAAGATCACGAGCAGACTGAACCGCAGGCCAAGCTCTTCGCCAATAATTGGAAAAATGAAATCTGTATGCGCATACGGCAGATAAAGCATTTTTTGGCGACCGTTACCCAGGCCCAGTCCCTCCATTCCGCCGCTGCCCCAGGCGATCAATGCCTGCATCTGCTGCAAGCCAGCGTCTTCCTTATAGTTTTGCGGATGAAGAAAGGCGGAGAGCCGTCCCATTCGCTCGGAGATTCGGCTGGCAACGATCAGGAGCCCGCCAAGGCCGGCGAACGATATCATACCGAGCCATAATGGATTCGTGCCGGCAACGAACATGACCACAAAAGCAGTGGTTCCCAGCAAGGCCGTCGTCCCCAGGTCGACTTCTCCGAGGACAAGAGCCGCCGGGAGGCTAATGATTGCAAGCGGAAGAATAAGTCCAAAGAAGACATTGCTCCCTAAGTCTTCGCGTCGCGCAAACCAGGCAGCAAGGAAAATGACCGCCGCCAGTTTCGCCAGTTCCGAGGGCTGAAAAGTTACCGGGCCCATGGCGATCCAGCGGCGCGATCCGTTAAGACGCATCCCGATGTGCGGAAAATAACAAAGCAATAATGTGACGAGCGCCAACGCAAACCACAGCCACCATGTGCGCTGCCAAAAGTGATAATCAATCAGCGCGCCAACGACGCAGACCGCAAGACCAATACCGAACCAAATCGCCTGGCGTCTGATGAAAAAGTAGACGTCTCCGTGGCTGTCGCGCGCAAACGCGCTCGTGCTAAAAAGCATGACAATCCCGATAACGAGAAGTCCCAGCACGGCGAGAAAAAGGATATAGGCGCTCTTACGATGCATAATCAGGTCGAGCGCGCTTGTTGCCTTGCGTGGCGCACTTCATTTTTCTTCTCTTTGGGGTTCGATGTTTTTCCGTTCGTGGTTTTTGGCTTTGTTGCCTTGGGGATTAACAGCTTTTGGCCAATTCGTAATTTGTGCGCATCCTCGATATGGTTGAGCATCATCAGATCGTCGTAAGGGACCTTTAGTTTTCTTGCGATCGTCACCGGATTATCGCCCTTCTTCACGACGTAAGTTTTTCCAGAAGCCACCGGCTTGCCCGCGGTAGCCTGCACTACCGAGGGCGCGTTGGCGTGGTCGTCTTTTGAAGACAATTTCGAAGGCGAATGCGAAGGTTTTGGATCCTCGCGGGTCGGATTCTCTTTTTGCGCCACTGCAGTTTGCGGCTTGGCGCCATTAGCGTGAATTGCTGCGATCACCGTCGCGGGGGGTTTAGGTTCCGCGTTTGCCGAGGATGCCGGAACAAACGAACTCTCCCGGGTTTTGATCGCGTTGAACGCGATAATTCCCGACACGGCGACTACGTGCAGAAGCAAAACAATCAGCAGTGCTCGCGACAATTTCATGTTCGGCTCCGGCATTTCTTCAAAATCCATTCCGGCAGACGCCGCCGACGAGCGGCGCGCAGTCGCGGCCCAGAGTTTTCTATGTCTGAAAAAGCGCGGAACTTTCATCATCAGATTTCGGGCAACGCACGAACGAGCGCGCGAAATTGATCGCCTCGATCGGCGTAGCTTTTGAACATGTCGAACGATGACGTCCCCGGAGAGAAAAGAACCAGTTCCCCGGGTTTTGCGCTGGAATGCGCACGCTCGACCGCGTCGGCCAGCGAGCTTGCAATCTCGGATTCGACCGAGTCAGCCCAGGAGAGCCTGATGCTCTCGGCCATTTCGCCGATCAAAATCGTGGATCTGACCTTCTCCTTTACGAGAGATCGAAGCGGATCAAAGCTAAATCCCTTGTCCTTACCACCGGCGATCAGAATGACAGGCTTGGTTTGCGCTCGCAATGCCTTGTCCACTGCGTCGAGGTTGGTCGCCTTGGAATCGTTCACATAGGCGACGCCGTTAACGTCGCGCACAAATTCGCAGCGATGCGGACGCGGCTCATAAGCAGAAAGCGGCGGCACCATTTGCCCGAACGACAAACCTCGCGCCATGCCGACCGCAAGGGTCGCCATTAAATTCTCGATGTTATGCAAGCCGCGCAGCTTAGTATCCGCCAATCGCAAAACTGATTTGTCGTGGTAAAGAATCGCTCCTTCCGAGAGTCGGAAGTCTCCACCATTGGCATAGGCGCTAAACGTGATCGTACGCGGGCGGATATCCGGTATTTTTTCTATGACATTCACGACTGCCACATCGGCATTGGTTTGATTTTCAAAAATGCGCAGCTTGGCCGCACGATATTCCGCTACCGAGCGATAACGATCGAGATGGTCCGGAGCGAAGTTAAGCCAGACACTGACGGATGGATGAAAGGTGCGAATCGTTTCCAGTTGGAACGAGCTCACCTCTACCGTGAGCACGTCGAATGGCTGCTTCTCGCGCCCCACTTCGGACAGCGGTTTCCCAATATTTCCGCAGGCAATCGTTCGCTGGCCGCAAGCATTCAGCGTTTGAGCGAGCAATTCGGTAGTCGTCGTTTTGCCGTTCGTGCCGGTGACTGCGATGACCGGAATTTTATCGCAACAGCGCCAACCGAGTTCGATCTCGCCGATGATGTCGATTCCGCGCGATGAGAAATTGCGCACCAATCGAGAAGCCGGATCGATGCCCGGACTTAAGACCGCCATGTGATAAGTAGACGAGTCTTCATCTGCCGCCGCACCGCAGATTACACCGACATTCTGGGCCCGCAGATTGTCGATGGTCGATTTAAGCAAGTTCTTCTCTTCGGCACTATCGAGCACTGCAACCTGAGCACCCTGCGATCTGAGCAGCAGCGCCGCAGCGCTCCCGCTCAATCCCGCACCAAGAACGGCGATATTCTGATTTTTGTAGCGCACGTTTTACCTCAGTTTCAGTGTCGCAAGACCGAGCAACGCAAAGATGATCGAGAGAATCCAAAACCGAACGATGACCGTATTTTCCTTCCAGCCGGTCAATTCGAAGTGATGATGAAGCGGAGACATGACGAAAATCCGCTTGCCCGTGAGTTTGAAACTCATCACCTGTAAAATCACCGAGACGGCTTCGATCACGAAAACGCCGCCTACGACAACCAGGAGCAGCTCCTGCTTGCAACAGATCGCCACGACGCCAATCATGCCGCCGATAGACAGCGACCCGGTATCGCCCATGAAAACTTTCGCTGGAAAACAATTAAACCAGAGGAAGCCCAGACCCGCACCGATCAATGCGGAGCAGACAACAGTCAGTTCTCCGGCAAATGGATAGAACGGGACCTGTAAATATTCGGCGATTCGGAAATTTCCAGCAGCGTAAGAAAGCAAAGCATAAGCAAATGCCACGGTGATGGTGCAACCAATCGCCAAACCATCGAGCCCGTCGGTAAGATTGACCGCATTCGAGGAACCAACAATGACCAGGAGAAAAAATACGAAAGTAAACCAGCCCATGTTGGCAATGACCGGGGCCTTGACGAATGGCACATAAAGAGAACGCGCCTGCACTTCCAGCAGCGGACTGGTGAGAAAAACGGCCGTGACAATTAAGGCAAGAGCAATCTGAAAAACCAGTTTGATCCGGCCGCTGATGCCATCGGACTTCTTCTTCGTCACCTTGAGATAATCATCAGCGAAACCGAGAGCACCGAGATAAACCATGCAAAAGAGGACCAGCCAAACGAAGCGGTTATCAAGGCGCGCCCAGATAAGACTGGACAAAAAGACAGAGCCGATAACCAGCACGCCACCCATGGTGGGCGTGCCTTGCTTGCCGCCATGCAGTTCAGCAAGACGATGAACTTCCGCCGCTCCGCGAATCGGTTGTCCCAATTTCAGCGCGATCAGTCTTCGAATAATAAAGTTTCCAAAAATCAACGTGAGCAAGAACGCCGTTACCGCCGCGGCAATGGCTCGGAACGTGACATAAAGGAAAACGTTGAACCCGATGAACCGATCGCTCAGGTGATGGAGGAAGTACATCATGGCGAATTGGCGACCGTGGATTGCGGATTGCGGAACGCTTCAATCACTCGCTCTGTGCGCGCCAGGCGACTGCCCTTGATAAGAACGAGGTCGCCGGGCGTGGCGAGCTGGGCTAATAATTCAGCGGCTTCACCAGTTGACGCTACGGTTGAGCTGCTCTGCAGGCCGGCCCTTTTTGCCGCTTCTGCAATGGTCGCGGCCACATTTCCAATGGCAATCAGATGATCGACCTTTAACGCGGCCGCCGTTTCGCCTACTTCGCGATGTCCGCGCTCCGATTCATCGCCCAATTCACGCATCTCGCCCAACACAGCGATCCGTTGCCCTTCGGCATCCAGTTCGACTAATGTTCGCAACGCCGCTTTCATGGAATCGGGATTTGCGTTGTAGCTGTCGTCGAGAAATTGCACATCCCGGATTTCCTTGACTTGCGAACGCGCTCTGGTGAGTGGAGCAGCGACGAGACCGGCGGCACACTCTTCCAAAGAAAGACCGAAGACACGACCGGCCGCGATCGCCAGCAGCGCGTTCTGCACCATATGCAACCCAGGCACAGGTAATTGGGCCCGGCAGCGATGCGCGCCCTCGAGAATCGTAAAATCTGTTCCGCTTCCGCTCTGATTGACCTCGCTGGCGCGAATCGTGCCAGCAGTCGTGCCTGCCAAAATCACTTTGCCCAGCGTGCGAGCCGCGATCTCATGGGTAAAAGAATCGTCAGCGTTCAAAATGACCGTTCCTTCGGCGCCAACGGCTTCTGCAAGCGCGCCTTTCTCCTCGGCAATTCTTTCGCGTGATCCCATAAACTCGATATGCGCGACACCAACGTTTGTAATGATGCCGACGTCGGGCGCAGCTACTTCCGCCAGCGCCGAAACTTCGCCGGGGTGATTCATTCCGATTTCCCAAACTGCGACTTCGTCCCGTGACGTTGCCTCCAGAATTGTTCGAGGCAAGCCCACGTGATTATTAAAATTTCCTTGTGTCTTCGTGACTCGAAACCGGCGAGCGAGAACCGCCGCGGCGAAATCCTTCGTACTGGTCTTGCCGTTGCTCCCGGTTATTGCGACCACACGTAGTGCCAGTGACTTCCGGTAATTGGCAGCCACCTGCTGGTACGCCTGCAACGTGTCGTTTGCACGAATAAGCGCGAAATTCTGCGGCACATTTGCTTTCCAATTGAAATCAACGATCGCGCCAGCCGCGCCGTTTGTTGCGACGGCTTCGATGAAATTGTGTCCGTCAAAATTTTCGCCGCGCAACGCGACGAATAGTTCGCCGCGCTTAATCGTGCGCGAATCCGTGCTGATCTTATCGATTACAACAGTTCCGTCTCCGGACGAGAGCGAGCCTCCGGCCAATTGCGCAATCTGAGAAAGCGTAAGTGGATTCATAGCGTGAGAATTGGAAGACGCACGTCGCCTCCTGGCGGATTCCCAACCAAAAATGTCATGATGAAAACTCCACTGGATGATCCTCGATCGCACGTCGCGCGACTTGAATATCGTCGAACGGGATGGTGTGATCCGCGAACTCCTGATAATTTTCGTGCCCCTTGCCGGCGATCAAAACAATGTCGCGCGGCCGTGCCAGCTCGATGGCGCGATTAATGGCCTGAGTGCGATCGACAACTTTTTCATAGTGAGTCGATCGGAAACCCTTTTCGATCTCGGCGACGATCGTGTCCGGATTTTCTTTGCGCGGATTGTCCGAGGTAATGATGGCGTAATCGGCATGGCGATCCACTGTTTCGGCCATCAACGGGCGTTTCTGCCGGTCGCGATTGCCACCACAACCAAAAACGGCAATCAATCGATGCGGGTCAAGCTCGCGCAGAGTTTTGAGAACATTGCCTAACGCGTCAGGTGTGTGGGCATAATCGACAAAAACCTGAAACTGCCGCTTTGCCGCAACCAGCTCCAGGCGTCCCGGCACTTGCGGCGATCTGCCAAGGCTAAACACAGCGTCGCGCAGATTGATTCCAAGAGCATTGGCCGCAGCCAGCGCCGCCACCGAATTTGTGACATTAAATCGGCCAATCAACGGAACGCGGACGAGATAACTCTTGCCGCGAGCATCCAGCTGATAGGAGGTGCCGCTGGACTCAACGCGATAATTTGAAGCGCGGAAATCTGCGCGCATCCCCATTCCGTAAGTGATCACTGCAACGCGCTTGTCGATTTTGTCGAGCAGTTGTTCGCCGTAGCGGTCATCAATATTTACAATTGCCATTGGTTTACGCTTTCTTTTCTGACTCCCGAGTCCTGTGAACAGCTTCATCTTGGATTCGAAATAGCTTTTCATGGTCCCATGAAAGTCGAGATGGTCCTGCGTAAGATTTGTAAAGACGGCGACGTTCCATTCGAGTCCACGCGTGCGATCCTGCGCAAGCGCATGCGAAGAAACTTCCATCGCCGCTGCCTTACAACCCGCGTTGATGATCTGGGCCAATAGCTCCTGTAAATCGAGCGATTCCGGCGTAGTGCGAATGGCCGGCAGCACCCGCTCGCCGATCTCGTAGCGCACCGTTCCGATTAATCCGCAACGCAAGCCGGCATTTTCACAAATGTGCTTGATGAGAAACGTAGTCGTGGTTTTGCCGTTAGTACCCGTGACTGCCGCCAGTTTTAATTTGCGCTCCGGGTTCCCGTAAAAGGCCGCTGCAAAATCAGCGAGCGCCGTACGCGTATTCTCGACAACAAGACAAGTTGCGCGGGGATTTTGTTCCTCTCGTTCGGCAACGATTACCGATGCGCCTTTTTCGATTGCCTGACCGATGAATTCGTGGCCATCGGATTTCTCGCCCCGCAACGCCACGAACATGCCATTCCTTTGCACTCGGCGCGAGTCATACGCGATGTTTTCCACCGTGCGATCAAGTGTCCCGATGATCTGGCGAACTGCAGTCGCGGAGAGGAGAGTCTTGAGCTGCATGAGACTTTAACATGTCCGCAATGGGACGGATTCGCAGCCGCGAACCATGGCGAGGTGTTCAATGGCGCGACGCATTAGTTAAGGCGACTCGTTCCGCCGGCCCCGTCTTGCGGATTCGTTCCGCCGGCGTTGTTTTTTCGACTCGCTCTACGGGAATCGCTTTGCGAATCTCCTCATGCGGCTCAAGATCTAGATAGCGGGCCGCCTTTTCGGCCACCCGGGAAAAAATTGGTCCGGCGATGAGTCCGCCGTAGTTAAGCTCAGGTTTGCTGGTGTGCGCATCGTCGAGCACCACCAGACCGACAAACTCGGGATGGTCCGCCGGCAGATAACCAGCGAAAGAAACGACATACTTCCCCTGCTCGTATCCCCCTCGAGGATCAACCTTTTGCGCGGTTCCGGTTTTGCCCGCAATCGTAAAACCGGAAACAGCAGCGGCGGCAGCGGTGCCGCGATCGCTTACCACACCGCGCAGGGCGTCACCGATTTCTCTTGAGGTTTCGAGAGAAATCACCTGCCGCAGCTCTACAGGGGAAAGTGAGCTGATGGTTTTCCCTTCCGGCGTGGTAATCGATTTTATGATGCGTGGCGTGACTAATTTGCCGCCATTGGCAATCACCGACATCGCCACGGTCATTTGTAACGGGGTCACCCCGACTTCGTGTCCCATCGGAATACGCGTGATCGAGATTTTGCTCCACGCTTGCGGCGGCCGGATGAGTCCACCGATTTCACCCGGCAGCTCGATTCCGGTCCGCTCGCCAAAACCGAATCGGCGTATGTACTCGTAGAATCGTTGCTCGCCCACGCTCAGGGCGAGTTTGGCTGCGCCGATATTGCTCGATTTGACGAGAATGTCGCGGACACTCAGATACGAAAATGCGCGATGATCGTGCAAGGCTGCGCCGCCGAAGTTCCAGAGACCGTTCTCGCAAAAGATCGTCGAATCGGGCCGTAGCTTGCGTTCGTTGAGAGCAGCGGCTGCGGCAACGATCTTGAAGGTAGAGCCCGGCTCCATCATGTCGATGATGGCCCGGTTTTTCATTTCTTCAGGCTTCGCCTCGGCGCGGAGGTTTAAGTCGAAATCCGGCCGATTGGCCATTGCCAGAATTTCGCCCGTCCGCGGCCGCATCAGAATAATCGTCGCCTTTTGAGGAGAATATTCCGCCATCGCAGCGTCGATCTCGTTCTCAACAATGTTCTGCAAACTAAGATCAACCGTCAGATGAACCTGATAGCCGTCACGTGGCGGTCGCTCCTGCCCACGATAAGGCACGATTTCCTGGCCAGCGCGGTTGTGTTCGATGAAGCGAAAACCATCCTGCCCATGAAGATATTCCTCCATCGAAGCTTCCACTCCCTGGATACCACGATGGTCGAAGTCGGTGAATCCAATCACATGGCAAAGCATCGAGCCATTTGGGTAAACGCGAGTGGCGTCATGCTCGAAATAGATTCCGCGCAGATTAGCGGCACCAAGTTTTTTACGCAGTGCGCCTGTCTGCGCTTCGGGCACTTCACGCTTGATGACGATGTAGCGGCGTTCACCGTTTAATTTTTCGGCGACCTGCGCGGGCGGGAGCCTGAGTTCTTCGCTCACGAGATCGACGATTGCTTGCCGGTTGTTAAGATGTGTGGCGTCGGCCACTACGGTTTGAACAGGGATGTTGTGCGCGAGGACTTCGTTATTCGCGTCGAGGATCGTGCCGCGTTCTCCGTGGATGATTTGCTTATAGACGTGTTTTTCAGCGGCAAGACCGGCGTACTCGTCGTGCTTGATTGCCTGCAGATAAATTAAACGAAATGAAAAAATGCTGAACAGGCCGATAAAAACAGCGCACACCAGGACGCAACGGGTTCGACTGTGTGCATTCATTTTGTGCCGGAAGCGTTGGCTACAGGTTGGATCGCGTCGTCATCCGCCGTGCGGGCAGGCATGGTCAGCCGAACAATGCTGGCTTCCGAAATCGGCACCATTTTTAAATAGCCTTCTTTCAAACGGCGTTGCAATGCCGACCGCGAGGTCAAAGCCGCGATTTGTGCGCCGGCTATGTCGTTTTGCGTGCGAAGAGCAGCGAGCTCATTTTCGATCGCTTTCCTGCGTTCGCCCAGATGGTAGAGTTGAAGCGTTAAATAGACATAGCTCAGACCAGCCAACGCCAGAAACGCCGTCACCACAATCCAGCGCGCCAGTGACGCCGCGTTTACTGTGTTGCAATTTCTTCGATGCGAACGATTCATTTAAGTCTTTTCAGCCACGCGCAATTTTGCGCTGCGTGATCTGGGGTTGGTGCGCCGTTCCTCTTCGGTCGGCTCAACGGGTTTTGGCGTAATCAGTTTAAGATCGTAATCCGGGTTGCGCTGCGGCGCGGGCCACTCCGGCTTGTCGAGCCATTCCCGGCTACGATCGCGGAAGAAATTCTTCACGATCCGATCCTCCAGTGAATGAAAAGTAATCACCGCAATACGCCCGCCGCGCTCAAGCCGCGCAGTGAACACTCGCAGGCCCTCTTCGAGCGCGCCGAGCTCGTCATTTACCTCCATCCGCAGCGCTTGAAACACCCGGGTAGCCGGATGATGACGGCCGTGACGGCCGACCAGTTTTTCGATCGCGCGCGCCAGCGGCAGAGTTTCGCGAAAGGGTGCAGTTTTTCGCATCTTTACAATCAGGCTTGCAATACGACGCGCAGCCGGCTCCTCTCCCAGTTCGCGAAACAACTGCGTCAACTGTTCCTCGCTGTATTCGTTCACGATCGTGCCAGCGGTCAGTTGACCTCGCGGATCCATGCGCATATCAAGCGGACCGTTTCGCATAAAACTGAACCCGCGTTCGGCGTTTTCGAGTTGCCTTGAAGAGACACCAAGATCAAGAAGGGCGCCCCCTATCGTGCGAACTCCTAGCTCATCGAGGAGGCTGAGTGCGCACCTGAAATTCGCCTGTCGCACAGCGACGCGTTCGCCGAAGCGCCCCAGTTGTTCACTGACGTATTTGACGGCGTCGGGATCCCGGTCCAGCGCCAGGACATTAGCCCCGCTCCCCAAAAACGCTTCCGTGTGGCCACCGCCACCACATGTGGCATCTACGATGAGTGAGCCCGGCTTCGGTTCGAGTAATTCCAGCACTTCACTCTCGAGCACTGGACGGTGATATATGAATTCCTCCACTTCGGGTGCCTCCTCTTCGGCAGTAAACGGATCAACGGCCTTCCACAAAGGCTGCTCAAACCAAAATGTGTTGATGACGTTTTGACCAAGCATCTGATTATAAGCCAATGACGTTTGCCACGTGCTGGTAAGTAGCCGTTTCCTCCTCGTGCGCTCGTTTCCAACCTTGCAGATTCCAAATCTCAAAGCGCCCCCGGTTACCGACCAAAGCAACTTCATCTTTCAGCCCGATCTTCCGGCAAAGCTCTTCGGGCAAAACAAGCCGCCCTTGCCGGTCCGCGATCGCGTGTTGCGCGCGTGAATGCAGGTGGCGCAAAAAAATCCGGCGATCCCGCGCGGAAATGCCTTGGTTTGTTTCTGCCGCCGAACCCATTCGCGCAAACTCGCCCGGCGACATGACGAGCAGAAATTGATGAGTCGCTTCCGGCAGGAGAATGAATTCCTCTGCCTTGTCCCGACGCCACCGAGAAGGAATCGTGATTCGATTCTTCTCATCGATGGAATGCCGGAACTCTCCGGCAAAGAAGCGTTCGGGTGGAGAATCGTTGTCCATGTATCGAGTGGAGAATTCATCCATTTTGCTCCACTTGACCCCACTTTTAACCACCTTCCCATTGCGCGGTCAATAAAAAACTTCAGGCCTGTTTGCGCCTGCTCACCTCAACCGTAAGCTCCTCGGATCATGAAATTTTTCAACGTAGGGCTGACAATGGCTTGTACGCTTGTCGTCTGCGGCACCGAAGACGGATTGAGCCAGTCTACAGAGCAAACGCAGAGTGACGCTGTGCGGGTGACCGTTTCAATGCACCCAGACGGCTCACGCACGGTTTACAAGTTCGACAACGCGCAGCACAAAGCCGTGGCAACAACCACCGACCCAGATGGCAAACTCCGCGAGACGATTCGTTACGAGCTGGATGAGGCAGGACATTTTTCAAGCGGCGAAATTTCCGGACCTGATGGCCGCTTGCGTTTCAAGAGCCGTTACAGGTATGACGATGCCGGCCGCCTTTTGGAAGAGACCCAAAGCTCCGGAGACGGCACGCTTTTGCACAAGATCGTTTACACTTACGATGCGTCTGGCAAGCAAACCGGTTATTCCGTGTTTGACGCGTCCGGCAAGCTGGTCGGTGGAAACAGCGCTGCCAAAATCCGCCCGTCTTCTTCTCCTACGCCTCGAGAGAAAGGCTCCCGATAAGCGAACCCATTTGGGAAATCACCAAATGCTAACTGTTGCATTGAGCGACCAGTCGCATCGACATCTGGTTGTTCGCTTGCCACAGGCCGTAAAGAAGACTACAAAACCGGCGTGATTGATTACATCCAAAAGGGCGGCCTTTTAATGTGGCCGATTCTGGTGTGTAGCATCATCGCGATCGCGGTCTTCGCCGAGCGCCTCTTTTACTTTCACCGTGCAACAATTCATGTCGGCGAATTCCTCAAGGGACTGTCGAATCTGATTCGGCGACGCAATTTTGCAGAGGCGCTCCATGAATCAGCCGGCACTCCGGGCCCAGTAGCACGCGTGATTCATGCAGCGATCATCCGACACGACGCACCTCGCACAGAATTGCGCGACATCGTGCAAGAAGCCGCCCAACTCGAAGTGCCGAAGCTGGAACGATTTCTTCCAGTGCTCGCTACGATAGCTTTCCTGACGCCGTTGCTTGGGTTGCTGGGGACAGTCGCCGGCATGATCGATGCGTTTGCGACAATTGCCTCAAGCGGGGGCTACGCCACAGCGACTGAGCTTTCCAGCGGCGTGTACAAGAGTTTGCTGACGGCTGCAGCGGGTCTGGTTGTAGCTACTCCGACTTTCGTTGCTTACAGTTATCTTTCTTCCCGCGTGAATAACATGCTCCATGACATGGAGCGGGCAGGGATCGAGATTGTGCACATGCTGACCGAGAGCCGCCCGATCAGTGGGATCATCAGCTTTCAACCAGCTGATGAGACGGCACGTGAGGTTGAAGCACGCCGGGATTTGTAATCAAAAAAAGTTGTAAGTTTTTAGTTTTGAGCAGGCGCGGGCACACTTAAGACTTAAAAAACTTAGCACTCAAAGCTTCCTCGTTCATGAAACTCGAGCGCACAATTAATTATAACTTCGGCTGGCTTGTGCTCGTGGCGCTGGTGAACATCGCTTTCCTTTTGGTTTTTTTTCTGTTGCTGAGTTCGAATTTTATTTTGCAACAGGGGATTTCCGTTTCAATGCCGTTCTCTCGTTTTACGCTTGGCCCACAAACTAACCAGCAGATCATCAGCATCACTGGTGGCGCAGTTCCAGCCATCTATTTCCGTGACCAGCGCGTCACGATGGAGCAACTCGGGCCGTTGTTGGACGCGGCCAAGCGCGAAGGCCAATCAATCATCATCAAGGCGGACCGTTTCACCTCTTACGAAACGGTTACCGAAGTAACAAATGCTGCTCTTGAACACGGCATCACATCCGTGTCACTTGCCGCCGCTCCGCCGCGATGAACAATCTCACTCCCGAGCCCGAACCGCTGCTTTTTAGTTGGGATTCACCTCGGACACAGAAAGCAGCGCTCCTAGCCTTTCTGGCGCTTTCCTTATTGGCACACGCCATCTGCTTTTATGTTTTCCAAGTGGTTTACCCGCCTACAGTCACACTTCTACCACCGCCTGCCCGTATCGCGTTGATCACTCCTGCATCTGAAGAGGGTCGCACGCTGCTTCGCTGGATCGACGCAGAAGATCCTGCGGTTGCTTTTACGACTCATCGTCCGCTGGAAGCGAGGCTCCGCGCTCTGCCGAAGGTTGAGCATATTCCGTCATATCACGCGATGGAACCAACTCTCAAGGAACTTCCACCCTTCGAAGTCGAGTCCCGCGCTCCCGACTCTCAGCCGCCGGGCCCTGTACCGTTTATTCGCCAACAAAGCGCTCCCGCCGCCGGCCCGATCCCAACATCTGTTTCGTTTTCAAGCGAGCTCGATGGTTTGGGAGTTGCGACATTGCCACCGCTCAAGTTCGAAGCTTCAACTGGAGAAACGCCTGAAGAAATTCGTTTTCGCGTTGCCGTAAACAGACTTGGAGAAATTCGGTTTTGTTTTCCTATGAATTCCTCAGGGGATCCGGCACTGGACGAACAAGCGCGCCTTTATCTCGCGCGTTGCCGTTTTCCCAAAAGCGCTCCAGACGACAGCAAGCCTGATGCGCTTTTGACCTGGGGGATCGCGACAATTGAGTGGGGCAGCGACATTAGCCGTCCGCACGCAAGGCAGCCAGGCAGCGCTACGCCGTGATTCGAGTTAGTCTCGCCGCCCTGGTCACGATTTATTTGCTGCTTTTTCTTGCGGCGGTTTTTCTCCTTTGGATAGTGGGAGAATGGAATCGCCGGCGGCGGGAGCGACGGGCTCTGCAGTATCGGCTGCGCTGCGTGATGTGCGCGTTCGAATTTGAAGATCGAACGGACGCGCTGCTTCCCCGCTGCCCGCGCTGTGGAAGCTTAAACGAACGATTTAGAATGGAGCAAATTTAACATGGGAATGTGGATAGGCCGGAATCGCAAAGCACGCGTGACCTACGGATTTGATGAAATCGCACTGGTACCCGGGCGCGTGACGATCAATCCGAACGAAGTCGATATCACTTTCCGTTTATCGCGCAGAGAAGCGGAGCCGCTCGAATTGAAAATTCCCATCCTTGCCAGCGCCATGGACGGAGTTGTCGATGTCCGCTTCGCCATCGCCATGAACAAATTGGGCGGTTTGGCCGTTTTGAATCTCGAGGGAGTGCAAACGCGCTACAAAAATCCGCAGGAAGTGCTGCAAAAAATCGTCGAAGCCGATAAATCCGAGATCACTGCGCTGCTGCAACGAATTTACCAAGAACCCATTCAAGAAGATCTAATCGCGGCGCGTGTGCGCCAGATTAAAGACGGCGGTGTGTTGGCGGCGGTTAGTTCCATTCCTCAGCGAGCGGCCGAATTCGGCAAGATCGCCCAGGAGGCTGGCGCGGACGTTTTCGTCGTACAAAGCACGGTTTCGACGGTGCGACACATTTCGTCGGAGTACAAGTCGCTCGATCTGGAAAAGTTTTGCCGTGAGATGCGCATTCCCGTGATTGTAGGAAACACCGTAGGTTATGACGTGACTTTCGAAATTATGGAGTGCGGGCCAGCTGCGGTTTTGGTCGGTGTCGGCCCGGGTGCAGCTTGCACTTCGCGCGGTGTGCTTGGACTGGGTGTTCCGCAGGTGACTGCGACAGTCGATTGCGCGGCGGCGCGCGACGCTTACTTCAAAAAAACATCGCGCTATGTGCCAATCATCACTGATGGCGGAATGAGCAGAGGTGGCGATGTTTGCAAGGCACTCGCCTGCGGTGCGGATGCTGTCATGGTGGGAAGTGCCTTCGCCAAGGCGTACGAAGGGCCCGGTTGTGGATACCATTGGGGAATGGCCACGCCGCACGCCAATCTACCGCGAGGCACCCGCATCAAGGTGGGCGCCACGGGCTCGCTGAAACAAATCCTGTTTGGCCCGGCAGAAGTTGACGATGGCAGCCAAAATTTGGTTGGTGCAATTACTACCTGCATGGGCAACGTTGGCGCTCGAAATATTGCCGAATTTCAGCAGACGGAGATTATCATCGCGCCTTCTATCAAGACGGAAGGAAAGCTTTTTCAAACGGTTCAAAGCGTTGGGATGGGAACGAGCTGACGTTTTAACGTTTCAACGCTTCACGCTTTAGCAATTCACCGCCCATGACCGATCGCAGAGTTGTTATCACTGGCATGGGCGTCCTCACGCCGGTCGGGAACGATATAGAAACGTTCTGGTCCAATCTCAAGAACGGCGTCAGCGGCATTCACACAATCGATGCATTCGATACGACGGCGTACGATTGCAAAATCGGCGGCCAAGTCCGCGGCTTCGATCCGAAGCTATTCTTCAAAAACCCGAAGGATGTTCGCCGCACCGATCGATTTTCGCAGCTTGCGATGGCAGCGGCAAAAATGGCTCTCGTGGACAGCGGGATTGATTTGGCGAACCTGAAACAGCGAGATCGTTTCGGTGTCCTCGTCAGCAGCGGAATCGGCGGACTGAAAACACTTCAGGAACAATTAACAATCCTTTTGACCAAGGGACCCTCCCGGACTTCGCCGTTCACGATTCCAATGCTGCTCAGCAACATGGCGAGCGGCCTCATCTCGATGGAGTTCGACCTGCACGGGCCTAACATGTGTATCGTTACCGCCTGCGCGACATCAAACAACGCGATCGGCGAATCCTGGCGAATTATTAAATTTGGCGATGCCGACATTTTCCTCGCCGGCGGCTCAGAGGCGTCCGTCGTTGAGATTGGTCTCGCTGGATTTTCTGCCATGAGGGCGTTGAGCACGCGCAATGATGAACCTGAACGAGCCTCGCGCCCATTTGATCGTGACCGAGATGGTTTCGTTGTCAGCGAAGGCGCAGGAATCGTTGTGGTGGAGGAATTGGAACACGCCAAAGCGCGTGGAGCGAAGATTTACTGTGAACTCACAGGATACGGTCTTTCTGCCGATGCCTATCACATGACGGCTCCGCCCCCACATGGCGAAGGTGCTGCGCGTGCGATGCAGTTGGCGTTAGACCATGCACGTCTATCCCCTGATCAAGTCGACTATATCAACGCGCACGCTACGTCGACTGATATCGGCGACATCTGCGAAACACGCGCGATCAAACGGGTGTTTGGAGAGCATGCCTACAAGGTCGCGATCAGCTCTACCAAGTCGATGACCGGTCACTTGTTAGGGGGCGCCGGCGGAATCGAAATGGCCGCCTGCGCGCTCGCTATCCGCGATTCGGTCATCCCGCCAACAATCAATCTGGAAAATCCGGGAGAAGAATGCGACCTCGATTACACACCCAATGTCGCACGCGAAAAGAAAGTGCGCGTTGCTCTAAACAACTCGTTTGGCTTCGGTGGTCACAATGCCACCCTGGTCGCGACCGCGTTTGAAAAATGAGGTAGTGCACGACCGCCAGGCGCGCCGCGACGTGTGCCAATCGTTTTGACTATTCACCGCTCACCGGTCACTATTTACTCGCGAACGTTTTCGACATTCACTGTCGCATGCGGGCATAGCTTAATGGTAAAGTTCCAGCCTTCCAAGCTGGCCATGCGGGTTCGATTCCCGTTGCCCGCTCCATACTTCTTCGCCTAGTAAAACGGACTTCCCGAAACATCATTGACATAGTTGGATGTTCTGACTCATGGTTCTGACCACTATGGCATCGATCACTAAAGACGCACATCAACCTCCGAAAAGCCCGTTCTGGATCGCCTGTTATAATGGCGTCGGGAGCGACGGAAAGGTCCAGCGGATCAAGCGGAGCACAAAAACAACTGACAAAAAATTGGCGCAAAAGCTGGCCGGTGAATGGGAGCAGCTCGAAAAACTAGCGGGAACAGGGCGACTGACAGAGAGCCATTGCCGTAAAGTTATCGCCGAGATGTACGAGCGCACTGTTGGCGAGCCGCTGCATTTCCGCACATGCCGCGAGTTTTTGACTGAATGGGTAGCGAGCAAGAAAAACGAAACGGAATTGCGGGCTTATTTAAAATATCAACAGATCGTTAATGAGTTTCTCGCTTATGTCGGCACAAAAGCTGACAGACTCTTGCGAGAAATCACGCCAGCCGATATTCGCTCGTGGCGAGATGCACTAAAGCGAAAGGGGTTGTCAGCGCCGACGGTGAATCACGCGATAAAGATTTTGCGGATGCCATTCAAGGCGGCGCATGACGCCGGTTACATCGAAATCAATCCAAATACAAAAAACACCGTGCGTCCGCTCAAAGATGAACCGTGCAACGCTTCCAAAGAGGTGTTCACGCGGGAGCAGCTTTCAACGTTGATCAAAGTCGCGCCAAGTGAAGATTGGAAGGGCGCAATTCTCTGCAGGTATTATACTGGATTGCGATTGCGCGATATTGCCGATTTGCAATGGAGCGCCGTGGATTTGGACGCGCGAATCATCACGGTAACGACGCGGAAAACAGGTAAGACGCTCACTGTCCCGATTCATCCGCAGTTTGCCGCGTGGCTAGAAAAGCAAACACGGGGTATCGGCAAGGCTCCTGTGTTTCCAATGCTGGCCGGTAAGTCTGGCGGTGGCAAAAGTGGATTGTCGATGGCCTTCAAGCGCATCATGGAACGCGCGAAGATCAAGGGCCAGTTACTGCGCAATGCGACCGGCGCGGGACGGAGTCAATCGAGCCTGAGCTTTCATAGTCTGCGACATTCGTTTAATAGCGCGATGGCAAACGCTGGCGTTGCACCGGAAGTCAGGCAGAAATTAACCGGGCATTCGAGCGCCGACATGAATAGGATCTACACGCACCACGAGCTTGAGCCATTGCGTGCAGCAGTCGCTACGATCCCTTCGTTGTAGGATTCTAAATTGACGCCAACGGGCGGGAAAGAGCTTCTAACAATGGCCGGAAGAATTTCTATCGGACACACTGCTTCTCGGTTTCGATCATTCGCTCGGTGGCTTGTCCAATGGCTGATACTGTCCAGTTAACACAGCCAGATTGAGAATCGTTTCACGGCGGGAAGGCGGCGCGGACGCGGAGATCTGGCCCGTTGCTGTGTTGCACGGGGCCATGAACGCATTCGTTCACGTGAACCGGCTTGGGATCCTAACGGCTGGCGGGAGTTTCGAGCAGCGAACCTCGGTTGTACCGGCGGAGTAACATCGCAAATCTGCCATCCGAGCGCAGTGGGTCCAACATGGGACAATACCTTATGAATTGCCAAACTGGTCCAGTTGTTTGCACTTTAGAAGCTCGTCTTAATCCCCTGTCGAACCAGTCGTACGCCGCGTCCTTGTCACCGCGTGCACCATACAGGACAGCAATGAGGTAAGCATCAACCTTATCTCTGGCTGCGAGCTGCAGGATTTCGGGAATTAGTGAATCCGCCTCGGATTTGCGTCCCGCAAAAACCAGCACGGTCGCAATCGAAGCAAGAGCATCGCCCTTTCTGTCAGGGTTGAGCACGGCTACCCTTTGATAGTGTGCAATCGCTTCTTGGTACCTGCCATTTAGGGCATAGGCGTAGGCCAAGTTCTCTTGAGTCGGAACCTCGTTCGGAGCCAATTCCGCGCCCTTGTAGCAGTAATCAAGGGATGCGTGGAACTGCCGATCAAAAGCAAGGATGAGTCCCAGACTTGTGTTATTAATAGGCGAAAGAGGATCCAGCTCTTGAGCATGCTTTATTTCTCGCACAGCTTCATCTAAATGGCCGGACGAGGATAGTGCCCAGCCGTACCGCAGGTGAGCCACAGCCAAATTGGGATTCAAAGCCAGCGCGCGCCGGAGCGAAGCTATGCCATTTTCGTTAGCTTCCTGATAAAACTCAATCATTGCCGCTGCCACATGAGCCTCGGCAATAGAATCGTCTAGCAGTAGTGCGCGATCGACAGCTGCCTTAGCATCCTGAACCCACTCTGGTCCAGTGCGGTAACCATAATTGGACTGCAAATAGTAACAATCCGCCAACAGTGCGTAGGCAAGGGCAAACTTCGGATCCTTCTCGACGGCTCGTCCAAAATGGTCGATCGCTTTTTCCAGCCCTTCCTTCGCTCGCGTATTCCAGAAGTAAAGCCCTATCATATACTCGTCATAGGCCCCGGTATTTGTCGTATAACGTTTTGCCAACTGCTTCTGCTCCGCGGCAGTGAGATTAAGGGCAAGCGATTGGACAACTTTATCGGAGATCGTGTCCTGAATATCGAAAATGCCCGTGAACGTCTCGTCGAATTTTTCCGACCAGACGATGTGGCCGCTAGCGACGCGAACAAGTTGGACGGTGGCGCGGATCCGGTCGTCGGATCGCTGGATAGTGCCGCTCAAGATCGCATCCACGCCTAACGCGCGGCCCGCAGCAAGCGGATCACTCGCAGGGCCCTTATATTTTGACACCGCGCAGGTCGGAAGAACAGCGAGTTGCTTGAGGTTGCTCATGCGCCCGATGATCGCGTCGGCCATGCCCAGCCCTAATAGGTCATCATTCGTATCCTGGCCGAGCGGCTCGAACGGCAAGACTGCAATCGAGCGAACATTATCGGCCACCGTTACGGGCGAATTCGCGGAAGCTGTGTTTGCAATCCTATGTTTCTGAAGCCAGCGAACGCTCGATCCACGTGAAAGTAGTGCGGCCGCGAGAACAATCACACCGAGAGCTGCAGCGGCAATGTACGCTTGCCGACGCGAACGCGCTCGTCCTTTCAGGGAGTCGGAGGCCCTGTCATCATGAGACTGAGGTGTCGAGAGAAGCGCCACCCCGCTAAGACATTGTTCTATGTCTTGGGACATGTCTGCCACGCGGGGGTATCTCTGTGCCGGATCGCGCTGCATCGCTCGTGTGACAATTCGATCGAGTTGACCGCGCAATTGATGTTCCCTTCTCGAGCTAGCGGCAACCTTGGACGCGCGCCCCGATACAACGTCCTTGGAAACCTTGCTGTCCGAATCGGCGACTGGCGGCTTGTTTGTCAGCAGTTCATACAGAAGCGCGCCAAGCGAATATACGTCGGTAGCTATTGTCGCAGGTTGTCCCGCCCTTTGCTCTGGAGCTGCGTATAGTGGTGTCAGCCTGCGCTCAGCCGCGACTGTCGTAATGCCTTCATCAGAATCGCCACTAAGTAGTTTTGCGATTCCAAAATCAAGAAGCTTTGGCTCGCGATCCGCGTTCACGAGTACGTTATGGGGCTTGATGTCTCGATGGATAACCTGATGTCGATGCGCGAGTTCGACCGCCGAACAGACTTTGATAAAGAGACTAAGTCGGCCTCGTAGATCCACGTTTTCGCGCTGCACAAAACGTGTGATCGATGTGCCTTCAACAAATTCCATCACAAAATACGGCAATCCGTCAGCCGTTGTGCCGGCGTCCAGAAGCCGTGTAATATTGGGATGCTCAAGTTCGGCCAGGATTTGCCGCTCGATTCGAAAACGACGCAATACCTCCTCGGTATCTGTGCCTCGTTTGAGAACTTTGATAGCAGCTCGCTTGTCAAATTGTCCATCGGCGCGCTTGGCCAGATAAACCGCGCCCATACCGCCACGTCCGAGTTCCTGTACAATCACGTAGGCACCGAGCAGCTCCCTGATGCGATCACCCTCGTTTTCCCTGAGACGGGTAGCTGCGAACTCTGCGAATTCTTCGAAGATGGTGGCATCGTGCTCAAGTAACTGTTGAGCCTCGCGTAGCAGCGTCGCGTCATTAGTGCACGCGCGCCTGAGCAGCGCCGTGCGTTCTTCAAGCGAGGATTGCTCCAACGCGTCGGCAAGGATTTCTTTAAGACGCCGCCACTGCTCTGGGTTCGACTTGATTCGCGTGGTAGATGATTCCGCCTTCGTATTCACGCTATCAGCAAACTTCGCTCGTTAGTCGCATAATCGACTCCGTAGCCACAACTTGGCCGTGGCCCAATCGCGCTTCACCGTAGCACGCGATATTTTAAGCACAGCCGCGATTTCGTCGACTGTAAGACCGCCGAAAAATCGTAATTCAACGATTTGCGCCTGCCGTGAATCTACCAGTTCGAGCTCCTCCAGTGCCTCATCCACTGCCGCGATGTTGACGTTGCGTTCGACAAAAAAATCGAGCGCTTCATCCAGCGGTAACCGCACGGTGGATGGCCCACCTCTTTTATAGCGCGTTCGCGCGACGCCATAGCTGCTCAAGATGCGTCGCATCGCCCGTGCCGCGAATGCAACAATATGTGCTTCGTCCTTCCAGGCATAATCCGGGTGCTTGAGGACACGCAAGAAAGCTTCATGCAGCAGAGCTGTTGGTTGCAAAGTATGTCCTTGGCGTTCCGTCCGGAGGCATTCCGCAGCCAGGCGACGTAGTTTTTCGTACGTCGCAGCGGGCAATTGAAGGGTATCGCCGGCATAGGCGATGTCTGCTTCTCCATTAGGAGTGCGTGCGTGCTCGACCGTCGCCAATCCGGGAACCATAAGCGCCCACGGACTGTAGTCTGAAACCGCTGAGTAGTCCAATTCGCCAATTAAAAAAGCCGTTTTCGTCGGATTTGTCGCTCATCATTATGTGAATCGACCATTTGCCAACAACTCACGTGCATGTATTTAGCGGCAATTGCGTCCACGTGCTTTTTCACATCGTGCGAGAATTGTTTGCGGGCAGCGACACGTTCGCTCTCACTCGCGGCCTCAATCCTCGTGGGCGACGATTCAGGAAGACTATGGCACTTACGTAGCGGCATCGGTCGGCGAGGAGTTACGGTCTAGCCGCTTCTCGCACGAAGCCGTGAACCCCGTTGTTCGCGTCGAAGTAAAGTCCGACCACCGCCCCGTTCGGAGCAATGCTCCAGACCTGGAAGATGGCCCCGCCCGGAACGTCGAACTCAACGATGGCGCCGTGCTTATCACGCACGAAGCCGTGATTCACATTTGCGTCGTCAACATACCATCCTGTGATCGCTCCATTCGTATTGATTCCAAAAGGGAGGGTACCCTGGAACGGGCCGGTGCCCGCGCTCGGAGCATCGAACATGGTAACTGCGCCATTCTTATCCAGCAGGAAACCGTGATTCACATTGTCCGCGTCAATGAGGACTCCCATGATGGTTCCGTTCGGAGTAAAGCCCCCGGGATACGTGCCCTGGAATGGGCCCGTGCCCCCGCCCGGAAGATCGAATGTGGTGATGACGCCCTTCTTATCCCGCAGGAAGCCGTGGGTCGCATTCGTCCCGTCAAAATAGAATCCTGTGATCTCTCCACCTGGGCTGATTGCGAAGCTTTGCGTACCCTGGTTGGCTCCTGTGCCTGCACCCGGCGCATCGAACGTGGTGATAACGCCATTCCTATCCCTCAGGAAACCGTGTCTCACGAATGCCGAGTCAGTGTAGTATCCCGTGATCGCACCGTTCGGGTTGATTAGGAGGGGGCTGAGGGCGGGAAAGGTGCCCTGACCGGGCCCCGTGCCCGCGCCCGGCGCATCGAAGACGGTAATCACACCTTGATTGGAGCGAACGTAGCCGTGGGCCGCATTGGCTGAGTCAGTGAAGTGTCCCGTAATGGTCCCACTCGGGTTGATGGAGTAGGCCCGCGTCCCCTGGCCGGCTGCCGTGCCCGCACCCGGCGCGTCGAAGATGGTGAAACTGCCATCCTGGGACCGGATGAAACCGTGCCGCACATCGTTCGCGTCACGGCTGAATCCTATGATTGTCCCAGACGGGTCGATGTTCAAGGCATATGTGCCCTGAAAGGGCCCCGTGCCAGCACCCGGCGCGTCAAAGGTGGTAATGGTTTGCGCAGACAGTGGGATGGATATTGCGAGGGCGACCAGGATGGTTGCCGCCGGCACAAGCTGGAGTTTCC
>DATIOX010000151.1:0-2909 GCA_035472675.1 Candidatus Dormiibacterota bacterium | reverse complement strand
GTAACTGGCAATCGGGCCATGTCGGCGAGTCGGGCGCATTTAGCCGGCTCATCGGCGCGGGAAATGGTGCCCCGGCGTCGGGCACGCCGATGCGCTTGTTTACCCAGTGCGTCTGATACGCCCATGCTGGGAGCGGCGCGGCCTTCGGCGTACACGACCAGTTATTGAAGTGGAGGTTCACAAGATAGAAGTTCCGCTTCAGCTTCCGGAGAACCTCGACAATCTTCGGATCGTCGAAGCCGTGCATCTCCATCGTAATCTGAGGGATCGACGCCAGCAGATCCTCCGGGGCTGCGAGTAGCGAATCCCATTCCCCACCCTCAATGTCCATCTTGATGATCAGGTGCCGGCCGGTGTCGCCGTTCTTCCTGATCTGGTTTTCCAGCGTGTCGAAAAGATGCGAGCCCCTGTAGCCGCTGCGATTGCCGACACATTCGTTGTGAAACACGAACGTGCCGCCGTTGCAGGTTGGCCGGGCAGGATCAAAACAGTCGTACTGATGCACCGGGACGTGATACCGGCGCGATAGCTCGCATCCCCAGTCGTCGTTGCTGCCAACGCCATACGAGTACGCTGCATCGAGCGGCTCAATCAGATTCTCGCACATCAGGTATCCGCCATCGTTGGCGCTGCCGAAGCGCTCCAACGTGCAATTCTTCAAGGCGACCGGTTGGAGTTCCGCAAGAATCGCCTCGCGCAGCTTCCGCGCCGCGGACCGGCGCACGACATCGCCAATCGCAAAGGTGGCCGCTGCCGCAAAAGCGATGATGACAAGCGCGATGCGGATAGCATGTCGTGTCATAAAAGCGTCTTGCATCGATTGCGGCGCATTAAAACCATTCTTACCCTAGTGATCCTGCCGAGCATCTGTCCCGGCTAAGAAGGTGTACCTTCCAGAACGACACATGCGACTGCTTGATGCTCGGTATGGCTAAGCGTGACGAGTGCGGCAGTAACTCGGCGGCGTGTCGCGAGTTCCTTGGCCGGCCCGGATAAAACGAGAAATGGTTCGCCGCTCGGTTTCTTCTGGATGTCGATGTTGCGCCAACCCATCGCTTTGCCGATGCCAGTGCCGAACGCCTTCGAAACAGCCTCTTTTGCCGCGAAACGCGCAGCCAAATGGCGCGCCGGGAATTTCATCGACATCGAGTATTCAATCTCGCCGTCGGTGAAAACACGTTGGAGAAAACGATCTCCAAATCGATCGATGGATCGCTGAATCCGCGCGCACTCGACAAGATCGACGCCAGTACCGATCACGCTCATCCAGGATAATTTTTCATCGCCGCGAGCATTTCTTTCACCGCGGTTTCAAGCCCAACCCAGACCGCCCGCGATACGATAGAGTGCCCAATGTTAAGCTCCGTCAAACACGGAACCTGATGGATGAGCTCGATATTCTTGTAATTGATTCCATGACCAGCGTTGACCTGGAGATGTGATTCCGCCGCGGCGCGCGCGGCGGCCCGCAGTTGTTCGAGTTCTTCTTTTTGAATCTTTTCCGTGAACGCGTTGGCCAGGCTGCCTGTATGCAGTTCAACCATTTCCACGCCTAGCTCGGCTGCCGCATCGACTTGCTCCAACGTGGGATCGATAAACAAGCTGACTTTAATGCCAGATGCCTGAAGCCGTTTTACGGTGGGTTCCAATGTCTTCCGATGTGCGATGACATCGAGGCCTCCTTCGGTGGTAATCTCCTCGCGTTTTTCCGGAACAAGACAGACTTCATCGGGCACGATGCGAAGTACAATATCGATAATCTCCTCCGTATTGCCCATCTCCAGATTCAGTTTGGTCATGATGTTCTGGCGCAGTCGCTCAATATCTCGGTCTTGAATGTGGCGGCGATCGGCACGCAAATGGGCCACGATGCCGCCGGCGCCTGCTCGCTCACACATTCGCGCCGCGACGAGAGGATCAGGCTCCGCGTTTTTGGATTCCGGCATCGTCGCATACCGCGCCTGCCGCAGCGTTGCTACGTGATCGATGTTGAGGCCCAAGCGCAGACCGCTCATTTGATCCGGAAAATTCGATTAATCGCGGCAAAATAGGACTCACCCAATCAGTTTGAGCAAGCCAGAAACGAACAAAGTTGCGGTTTCGTTCGCGAACTTTACTTGAAGTTGTACAAAAAAATCCCGTTAGCGATCTCTGCGCAGGTCGATTTTAGCGATCGTTCGGGCTTGGCGTATTAGGCGTCTGATTTGTCGATTGTTGCTCGCTAGTTTCTGTCTTGGCCTTCCTCGATGCTTTTTTGGATTTTCGGTGGGCTGTCCTGGTAGTTTCCTTTGTTTTCTCGCCGATAGTTTGGGCGGTTTCCTTGGTCTTTCTACCAACAGTCTCGGCCGTTTCCTTCGTTTTTTCTCCGACCGTTTCAGCAGCTTCCTTAGTTTTTTTGCCCGCAGTTTCAAGTCCGTTTTTGACTGTTTCCCCTGCTTTTTTCGCTCCGTGCTTCACCTCTTCCACAGTCCCTTCCTGCCCAAGAGCAATGAGCGCCGTGGTCGCGGCCAAAGTAATAACCAGGCTCATTATTTTCATGACTGCCTCCTTTTCATTTGTTTTCCCTGTACATAGAAAACGGATGAGGCGCCCTGACCGGGTGCATCGGGCGGCCTCCACGTGACAGCACACGATTCCGTCAACTCTAGCTACGCTTTTTTGAGCATATGTGCCCATAGAGCGGCGCAAGCTTCGACAGCGGGACACCAAAAATGTAAAGCGCCGCGGTCAATCCGTAAGCCAGAGTCAAACGCACCGGTCCGACAGTTTCATAGCGCCGCGGGCTTGCCAGGATCCGTTTTTGGCTGCATATCACGCGACCGCGCCGCTGAAGCCGACGAAAAAATTCCACGTCTTCCATCAGAGGCACTTCTGGGAAACCACCTAAATCGTTAAAGGCATTGCGCCGG
>DATIOX010000150.1:0-23422 GCA_035472675.1 Candidatus Dormiibacterota bacterium | reverse complement strand
GCATTATAACCTATGGCAACAACTAGCGGCGCCGCAGCTATGAGCAGCGCTGTGTTAACTCCCGGATGCGCGAGCATCTGCAGCAGTGAATTCTGGCCGCCTTATCTTTTAAAATCCAACGCGCCTTTTTTGACTGCGTAAGCGTAACCCACCATCAGGATCGTGATGAAGCTGAGCATGCTCCAGAAAATGACGCTGCTCTGCCTGATTGCGTCGCGGTACACGACTGCCCATGGGTACATGAACACGATCTCAATGTCGAACAGGATAAAAAGCATCGCCACGACATAAAACTTCACGCTGAAGCGCGGCTGGAGTTCACCCTGCGGGATCATGCCGCATTCGTACGGGGTATCCTTGGCCGGCGTACGTTTTCCGCTTTTGCCTACCAGCACACTGACGACCAACGCGGAAGCAGCGAAGAGAATGGCTACAAGGATTTGCAGGAGAACCGGCAAATATTCGCCCAGCATCCGGAATTTCCTGGAATCGGAAGGGTTCCGTTATTTTACAGCAGCAAGATGGCCATTCTGCTGGGCAATCGCGCTGGCCAAAGCTGAAGGCAACCCCTTGTATTTCTTGCCGTTCTTCTTGACCGCGCCCCGCGCCACGAGATTTTGCAATTTCTCATAAGCTCGCAGGCGCAGCATTTCCTCGCCACCGCTGGCAGCGTTCCGGGCCCGAAGATTCTCGTGCACGATGTCGAACAACTGCTTAAATTCGAACGACGAACGCCGTGAGAGGACAGCGACCAGCTCCTCAGTTACCAGATCAGGAACGCGACGGGAGAATGCATTTTTCTTTAGAATAGCCATAAGGCGAGAAACATAGCACGTTTTCGCCAAACTACAGCACTTTTCTTCGTTCCCCGGTGGCTGAAACTTAAAAGAGTGCCGAAATGGCGCAGCTCTCAAGCCCAGCAATTTTCTCCCACCTATGGCGTGGGCGATGGGCTGCTCATCGCCGGCTGCGGCGTGGCCGTCGAAGAAGGCCCCCAACCAAAGCCTGTGGCGGCCTGCTGCCGCGCGGTCGTGCCGACGCTGCTTAGGATGGCAAGGCCTATAGCCGCTTGGTCCAACGTGATTGGCCCCAGGGACTCGGCCACATAGCCATCGCGGTCATATCTTTGTGAGGAGACAATTGGACTCAGGTGCTTTGTAATCACATCTGGTGATGGAATCTTGGCTAGATCAACGGAGCGAGCTATTGACGGCATGAAGGCCGCCGCCATTAGCAACATTGGACGAAGCGAAGCATCAAGCCGCGAATACAGCAGCGCTGTATCGACGTATGAAAAAAAATTCGTCGGCGCTGGTAGCAATCGCTCGGCTGCCTTGTAAGTTTGCGAATCAGCGAGCTCCGACGAGCTACCCCCGCTGCGTTTCACCGCTTCTTCGACTGATACGGGATTGAAACCGGCGATAAGAATCCGGTCAGAGAATGCGACCGTTGGAGTGATTGCGACGAGCGTAGCTGCCGATTGCTTCGAAAAATAGCGGACACCGTCCTTCTCTGTTTGCGTCCAAATTGCCCCGTCATCGGCGCGTGTAAACGCCTCGATGATCTTACTGGCCTTGGCCACGTCCAGCACTGGCAGAGTCAGAAGTAAGGATGGCCAATGCGCACTGGATGGCCAATCTGCCAGCGCTCCCAGCTCGAGGCCGAATGCAGCTTTCCAATCGTCGGCTGCAATCCCGCTGATGGCGAAGTCCTGGAAAGCTTTCTGCACCGCACCGCCCAGCGTAGCGGCCTGGTTTAGTGTTTCCATCTTTTCTCCGAGATTGAGCAGCAGCGCCAGATAAAAAAACGTTTCCTTTGTTCCAAGGGTTAGCGAGGAGCGGTTGAGTGTGGCGTTATTTTCGAGCTTTGACATTCCAAGAAAGAGCACATCACGTATTTTTCTGTTCTCGAATCGCGTCGACCCCGCAATGCACCGTATTTTTTCAAGCATTGTGGTTTCGCCCGGAGTCGGGCTTGATTGCACAGCAGCACGCAACGCGGCAAGCCGCTCAGAAAATGCTTTGGGTTGGAGATAGAAAAACGCTGCGTAATTCGATGGCCGATGCGAGGTGGCCGTACGATATGCTTCGTCCTTGTCGAGGGTTTCGTCTGAATTTTTCGCGCGATGGTCGACGCGATCGAGCAGTGCCTTTAATTCCGCCACGTTTGTCGCCGCGAAGAACCATGGGCGATCATACGTTGTTGCCAGAGTAAATGGAGTCGCCGTGGCCACATCGATTTCATGGCCCTGGTACTGAAGTTTCTCCCCCTTCGTGCCCGGACGTTGGTCCAAAAGCATTGCGCGCCATTTGCCGATGACCCGCTCGGCGTCCTCTTGTGTCCCGCGAAAACGAAAGCCGCCCACAACGCTTGGAGCGCTATCGCTGATGGACGTCAAGGCGAAGAAGACGTTCTTTGGGTCGAGCTGTTTCATTTCCTGCAGCGTTTGAGAGACGGGGTTTTGTTTTTGCACGTTACCCAGCGGTTTGCGCAAAAAATCCTGCACAGCCTGTTCGCGGTACAGCTGATAAACATCCGACTGAAACCACTCTTTCTGTGTCCGATTAAAGTCCGGCATGTGCGCCAAGAAAATTGTGTTCCGGGGCAGAAGCCCGGCCACAGAAGCGCTCGAAATTTGTTGGGAAAGATTCCAGTAGTACCAACCAGCGTATGCGGCAACGGCGACGGCGATGATCAGCAACAAAATTCGTCTCATAAGGGGCGCCTCTCAGGCGCGGATGCTCGATACTCGATGCTCCATACCTGATCAAACCCAAAGTGATCGAGCATCTCCAATCCAGGTCTGGTACCGCGCCGTATTCGAAATCCCTGTAGCGGCAGGCGTGTCGCCTGCGAAATCCAGGCGTTTGCAGCCAACACGGCTGCCTCTACAGGAGTGAAAATCACGCTCTCGGATGAAATTGCCGATGCACGGCTTTCAATCGCTGTTGATCGACGTGCGTATATACTTGCGTAGTTGAAATGTCAGCGTGGCCGAGCATTTCCTGGATGATGCGCAGATCGGCGCCGTTCCCCAGGAGATGCGTCGCGAAGCTGTGTCGCAGAAGATGCGGATAAATGTTCTGTTCGAGTCCGGCGCGGCGCGCATGTTCCTTCACGATCTGCCAGATACGCGCGGTGGATAGTTTGGTGCCGCGCTTGGAAAGAAAAATCTCGCTGCTGCTACGGCGCTTTACGAGTTTCGGCCGCTCGGTGGACAAGTACGCCGCCAGCGCTTCGCACGCCTTGCGACCTACGGGCACAAGGCGGGTCTTGTTTCCCTTACCAGTCACGCGCACAACTCGCTCTTCGAAGTTGAAATTCTCAAGACGCGCATTTGCCAGTTCAGAAATACGCAAACCGCTTGCGTAAAGCAGCTCGATCATCGCTCGATCGCGCAACCCGTGAAGAGCATTCGTATCGATCTTTTCCAGGAACTGCTCGACTTGCAATTCATTCAGCGTCTCCGGGAGATACCGCTCGATTCGCGGGAGAGTCAGCGCTTCAGCCGGATCGCGTTGAACCTTGCCTTGAGCGACCAGGAAGCGGAAAAAAATCTTCAACGCGACTACGATGAGTTTGATCGAGGAAGCGGAGAGGCCAGCGCGCTTGCGATTAGCAAGATATTCGCTGATCGCCGGCAAGGTCACCGAGCGCGGATCTTCGATTTTTTTCCTGGCAGCACACCACCGCGCGAATTCGCACAGCGACCTTTGGGTGGAAAGCTGATAATTTTCAGAAAGGCCACGCTCGATTGCGAGGAAACGGATAAACGACTCGATCCCGTCTTCCATTCTCCACAGTGTACCTGCTGGCGCGTCGCCTGCAAAACCGATAGTTTGCGGTCGGCACTCTGAAGGCGTTCGCGATCAGGCCGCTACCTCTAACAGGAAACGCAGGCGCGATATTATTGACAAGGCAACGTTAAGTGTTCGATGTTTGGTTACGATGAGTTTGGATCTCAATACCATCCTGAGAGATTGGCCGCACGAGAACGGCAATATCAAAGTGCGTAAGATCGCCGGGCTGGATGGGCGCGAGAAATTGCAGCTGCGGGTGGACCTGGGGGTATTACAAATGGAAGTGGCTGGCCGCCCGGATGGCCGGCGCCCGCATAATTGTGAGTCGCTTTTGGAATATCATCAAAAGCGGGCGACCCGGGCTGCGGCGAAAAGCGAAACTTACGAGCTTACGCCTGAACAATGCGCAGAGCTTCAGCAGGAAGGTATCCAATATTATCATCGTTATCTAAGCCTGTTTCAGATCAATGATTTCGAAGGCGTAGTCCGCGATACGCAGCGCAATCTGGATCTTTTCACGTTTGTTTCCGAGCACACGGATCGCGAGGAATTTTCCTGGAGCCTCCAACAGTTCCGGCCTTATGTGCTCATGATGAATACGCGTGCCAAGGCGTCTATTTTGCTTGGGCAGGGCAAATTTGCCGAAGCCATAGGCGAAATTGAGCGCGGCCGTGATGCAATCACCGATTTCTTGCAACAGTCAAACTTTCCGGAACTGGTATCGAAGAGCTCCGAGATCGCATTTCTCGACGAATGGCTCGAGGAAGTGAAAGCAAAGCGCCCGCTTTCCAAACTGGAGATCATGCAGCGCGAGATGGAAACCGCGATTGCAAAGGAGCTTTACGAGCGCGCCGCGGAGTTGCGCGACGCGATCAAGCTGCTGCAAGCGAAGAAGCATTAGGACATAGAACTGCCGCCCGATCATGGGCGGGTCGCCATGTCTGCTTCCATCGGCGATCAAATTGCAAAATCCCTTGCCGGCCTGTGAGAGCAGCGTGAAGTTTTTGCTGCTATGGCTACGCATCCTACGCAATACGCGCATCCGGAAGCGCTGGTAGAAACGGATTGGCTCGAGAAACACCTGAAAGACGAAGGGATTCGGATCATTGAGTCGAACGAAGATGTGCTTCTTTACGATACCGGACATATTCCTGGCGCAGTACATATCGATTGGCGCGCCGATCTCCAAGACCCCGTGATTCGTGATTATGTCTCGCCTGAGAAATTTGCGGAGCTCTGCAGCCGTAACGGCATCACGCCAGACACCACCTGCATTTTTTATGGTGATAAAGCCAACTGGTGGGCCTGCTATGCTCTCTGGGCCTTCCGGCTGTTTGGACACGAGAGAGTGAAAATTCTCAATGGCGGTCGTGACAAATGGAAAGCCGAAAGCCGCCCGATGACCCGCGATGTACCCAAGTATGCAAAGACAAATTATCCGATGCCGAAAAAACGATTCGACAAGGAGATTCGCGCCTTTTTCGATGAAGCGCTGGGGCAAAGTAAAAGCGGCAAACCGCTGATCGACGTCCGCTCGCCGGGTGAGTACAAGGGCGAGATCACGCATATGCCGGAGTATCCGCAGGAAGGCGTGTTGCGTGGCGGCCACATACCCGGCGCAAAGAGCATGCCGTGGAAAACGGCTACCAATGATGACGCCACGTTCAAGACGGCTTCGGAACTGGCCAAAATCTACTTCGACCAGTGCGGAGTCGGGCCCGAAAAGGAGACGGTTGTTTATTGCCGTATCGGCGAGCGCTCGAGTCACACCTGGTTCGTTCTAACCTATCTCTTGGGACTAAATAACGTGCGGAACTACGACGGTTCTTGGACCGAATGGGGCAACAGAGTAGGCGCGCCCATCGAAAAGAGCGCGTAGATAAGGGGCTCGACGAATCTGCCTCGAAAGCAACAGCCCGACGATTTGCTAGGGCGCGGCCGCCGGTTGCGCTGAACGGCTTAAGATTTGTGTTCAAATCCGGCCTGTCTTTTCCAGCAGCCTATGGATTAAGCGCATTCTCTCTTGCTCTTTTCGGCTGGAACGGAGCTGCGCAATCGAGCGCTGCATCCGCCGTGTCCAATTCAAGTTCGCCTTTGTCCCGGGGACGTTGAAGCGATATTTGCGCGCTAGCAGATCGGTGATCATGACGATGGCAATCCACGACCCGCTCTTGAAAAGCGCTTCCATGATCGCCGGATAGAAATCCTTTTCGAAATGGATCTGGTCGATTGTTGGCTGGAAACCGGCGAAGACGGCAATCTTAGACAGATCGAATCTGGATTGTTCCGATGTCGCTGTTGGATGTTCGAAGACTTCTTCCCATAACGCGCGGACGGGCTTGTGATCATGGGTGGCATACGTCGCAACGGAAAGCTGTTCATATTTGTCTCCCGGCGTGATTGCGCCATCGCGCACTTCCCATTGCGGGATTTTGAATCCGGCGATACCTAGCGAGTGCAGGTCTGGACGCATGTACTTGGGGACCATGCCTAGGTCTTCGCCGATCACACATTTGGAGCCGGCCTCTTCCAGGACAATGCGCAGATATCCTTCGCCATCACGTTTATTTGCTTCGCAATTTTCTGGTGTCTGGTCGTCACGCGGAATAAAATGCGGCGCCCGGCCACCGGTTTGTTCCAGCATCTGATTCCAATCGAGCGGGAAGAAATGATTGTTCTTCCGCGGCCGCCATGGAAAGGCATAGATACGATAAAACCCGAGCACGTGATCGATCCGAAAGAGATGAAAAATAGATCGGACTGCGCGCACGCGCCCGCGCCACCACGCGAAGTTGTTCGCACGCATTTTCTCCCAGCGATAAACCGGTATACCCCAGTTCTGGCCCCATTTTTGCGTGAAGGCATCATCCTTAAAATACGGCTCTGGAGGCGCGCCGCCCGACCACTCCAGCATGAATTCATCTCGCCGTGTAAAAACGTCGGCGCTATGATAACTCACGCCAAATGGAATATCGCCCATCAGAGCGATGTCCCGCGATTCTGCGTACGATTTGATCTCGCGCCATTGCTGGTACGCGATCCACTGCACATAGCAGAAGAAATCTTGCCGACGCCTTATGACCGTTTGTCGATCCTGCGGCAAATCGCTCAGCCAGTTTCGGGCTCGTTCCATTGATTGAAATTGCGCCGGCCAGCGATTCCACGTCGGGCTGTCGTCATTCTCTTCCATTAAGACCCGAAAAAATGCATAATCGCGCAGCCACATGGATTCTTGTTCGCAGAATTTCTGAAAAGCAGCTTTTCGATCCACGTCGGCGCGAGCAGAGAAATTCGCGAACGCTCTCTCAAGGATACGCCGCTTGAGTTTTTTCACCTGACGATACTTGATTCCGCCGCTGCGGAGCGTCGGAAGGTCGATATCGGCAAAGGCGACATCAAAGTCTTCCCGCGTTAGGTCTTGCGGCGAGTTGGGTGCAAGGTGCACCGTTGTCGGCTCAATCGCCATCGCGCTGATGGCGTTGTATGGACTGTTGTCGGTCCCGGTTTCGTTGATTGGCAGAAGCTGGACAAGCTTGAATCCAATCTCAGAAATCCAGTCGATGAACTCCCGCAACGCGCCGACGTCGCCGATCCCTAAATCGTCCTCTCCGCGCAGTGCAAATACAGGCACGAGGACACCAGCGATCTTTTTTTCCGGCGAGAGATTCATGAACAGACTGACGAATGACGAATAATTCTTCCGGCTGTTTTCGTCATTCGAATCATTGGAGTCTTCCTTCGTCATTCGTCAGTCGGACCTCGTCATTTTCTCGTCACTTGCCAGTCTTCCACGAGCTCGTTTGGAATTTCCTGGAGAAAACGCGAGGGCCTTTGGAAGACGTCACCATACCCTCCGCTTAGGCGCATTTGCGGATAAGCGAGATAGAGCTCGTCGCGCGCACGTGTGATGGCCACATAAAACAAACGCCGTTCTTCCTCAAGCGCGTCGCGCGTATCGAGCGAGCGATTGCTTGGAAACATCCCGTCGGTCAACCAGATCACGAACACAGTGTGAAACTCAAGGCCCTTGGCCTGATGCACCGAAGAAAGGTTGACGGCCTCTTTGTCGCTTGTTTGGGCTGGCGCGGCCTCGGCATCGACGTTGCTGATCAGCGCCAATTGAGAAAGAAATTCGTGCAGATCTTTAAACTGGCGGCCGAAGATTGCGAGCTGATTCAAATCTTCGCGGCGAAGTTCGTAGTTTGTGAAATTCGCTTTGGCATAATCATCGTAGATGGCTTCGACCACGGACGTGATCATTTCCGATGGCATATTGGGCCGGCCAGTCGGAGCAATTTCGTCCAGGGTATGCGCGAGTTGTTCCCACGCCTTCTTTGATTTCGCCGGAACAGGCATCGACAATAAGCGTTCACTCCACGAGGAGATTTCGCCTCGTTCGGTCAACGAATTTTCCCAGCTGCGCCAAAGATTTTCTGCCGTGCGATTGCCAATACCCGGAAGCAATTTCACCATCCGTTTGAATGCGACTTCATCGCGAGGATTGGCTACGACGCGCACAAACGCGGTCACATCTTTAATATGCGCTTGCTCGAAAAATCGGATGCCGCTGGTGATTTGATAGGGTATTCCGCGCCGGGAAAGCTCCAGCTGTAGTTCGATCGCGTGATAATGTGCGCGATAAAGCACGGCGATGTCGTTGAGATCGACATTTTCATCGCGCAATTCGAGAATCCGCTGCGCGACGAACTGCGCTTGCTCCGCGCTGTCGTTGAGCGCCACCAAAGCCGGTTTCAGCGCTTTTGATTCGCGCGTTGCACTCAAGTGTTTTCGGAATTGCTGGACGTTTGCGGCGATGGCCGCGTTCGCTACCTCCAGAATTTCGGGGACGCTGCGATAATTCATTTCAATCTTGAACACCTGCGTATCCGGATAACGCTTCGGGAATTCGAGAATGTTTTGGAAGTTGGCGCCCCGCCAGGAGTAGATCGACTGCGCGTCGTCGCCCACTACCATGACGTTGTGATGATCGCGGGCGAGCAGATCAACGAGGTCAGCTTGGATCTTGTTCGTGTCCTGGTATTCATCGACGAGAATGAACTGAAACTGCCGCCGGTAAATCTCGGCGATTCGCTCGTGCTGTTGAAACATAGACAACGTCTTTTGCAGCAGATCGTCGAAATCCATCGAGTTGGTCGCCTTCTTCTTTTGTTCGTAGCGCTCCCGGACGTCTTGAATTTGGTCGAGCAGAGGGAGGAAATAAGGAAACTTTTCCGCAAGCAATTCCTCCATCGGTTTTTCCGTACTGACGACGAAGCTGAAGATCTCCGCGAGCACATCGCCTTTCGGAAATCGGATCTCCTTCGGATCGATCCCTGCGCCGGTTACGACAGCATCGATCAAATCTTTTTGATCTTCGCGGTCCATGATCGTGAACCCGCTCGAGTAGCCGAGCGCCGTGCCATGCCGGCGCAAAACGCGGTTTCCCACCGAATGAAATGTTCCGCCCCAGAGTCCGCTGGCATCGAACGGCAGCAAATTCGCGACGCGGCCCAGCATTTCGCGGGCGGCTTTGTTCGTGAATGTGAGAAGGAGAATGTTTCGAGGATCGATTCCGTTTTCCAGCAGGTACGCAACGCGATAGGTGAGGGTGCGTGTTTTCCCCGAGCCCGCGCCAGCGATCACAAGGAGCGGACCTGGCGGCGCAGTCACTGCCGCAAACTGTTGTTCGTTTAGCTCGGCGGCGTAATCGATATGGATCCCGCCCTCGCGGGATGCTGGCGCGCGTTGCAGCGTATATTGACGGGACATTCCGATTCACTTGTAGCGGCGGTCCACGGCCGTCGCAATTGTCCGCCGAATCAACGCACGGTTACCGTGCAAGAACCGGAGCGTCCGTGATCGTCCAGCGCGGTTAATTCGTAGCGGCCAGGTGCTGATTTCCAGGAAAGAATGTCAGTGCCAGCAGATTTTCCAATGAAAGTCTTGTCGGCGAACCAATATACTTCGCGAACATCGGCATCCGTTTTCGCTCGCAACGGAATTCCTTGTTTGCGACTCGAGTCACTATTTAGAACTTCATACGCGCTCCCCGCCGCTGGAGCGATAATCCGTGGAGGATTCCCAGTGCGCGCAACCAGCTCCGGATCCGTGTCCGGCAAAAAAGGCGGCGGCAATTTTCTGGGCACTCCAGCACGACGAAAGATCGACAACAATTCTGTCGGCCAAAATTCATAGACTTCACGCCGGAGCTGGCGCGTTCCGTCATCACGTGCGACGCGGAGCCCGCTTACAGCATCGACGAGCACTTCCTGATGGACATCGCAAAGTTTGATCGGTGAAATTCCGGGAATGAACCATCCCTCGATTTGTTGTGCACAATACGCCTCAGGTAAATCACCCGAGACCGCGCAAAAGGAGACACGTTTCAAATTTGCGCCCGGAGGCGGAAGATGCGGTTGGTTCGGCTCCGGCCAGGTCGCTCGCAAACTGTCGATGATTTGAAACAAAAGGGGAGCAGCGGCAATTCGTCCGACAAAAGTTCCGTTGCCGCGGCCATCAAAATTTCCGATCCAGACTGCGAGCACATAATGATTGAAGACAGCGATTGACCACGCGTCGCGAAAACCATGGGATGTTCCCGTTTTCCAAAAAACCGGCGTAGCCTGTTCCGAATATGCACTGCCAACTTCAGGCCGTGGCAAGTTGAGCATTTCCAGAGTCAGGAACGCCGCTTCCGGCATGATAATCGAGCGGCCTCGCGACGCGGTTGGATCGCGCGATGTGTGGCGAAGGGGACGCAGCTCTCCGTTATTAGCGAGCGCGGCATAGAGTCGCACCAAATCTTCCATTGTGACTTCGGCCCCGCCCAGCGGAAGTGTCAGACCATAAAGCGATTCCGAGCGCGGCAATTTGACGCCTCCGCCGCGAAGGAATTCGTAAAGCGTCGGGTGATGCAACTGGGATGCAAGGTCAACCGCTGGAAGATTGCGGCTGCGCGCCAGCGCGTCGCACGCGCGGATCGGTCCGGCGAATTCGCGATCGAAATTTTCCGGATCGTAATCGCCGAAACTGTGTGGCGCATCAGACAGGATCGAAAATGGATGAATCAATCCCTGCTGCAGAGCGAGTGCATAGACGAACGGTTTCAGAGTGGAACCGGGCGAGCGTAGCGCGCGTGTTCCATCCACTTGTCCCTGTATTTCGGAGTTAAAGAAATTTCCGGAGCCGATTTGTGCGAGCACATCCATGGTGCTCGTATCGATCAACAGGGCTGCAGCGTTCTGAACTCCGCGACCGCGGTTCGTTTGAACATAATCGGCGATCCGTCGCTCGATTAATTGCTGCTTCGGCAAATCGAGCGTGGTGACGATTTCGCTCCGGCCTTTTTCAGTCGCCAGGATCTGCTGAACAAAGTGCGGCGCGAGAAACTTTCGTTCGCCTTGTGCGCGCGCGCTAAACAGGCGCGCGGCGAATTGCCGGTCGATTTTCGCGCGGTCGTACCAATTGCCCTGGGCCGAGTCAAGCGAGTGGTTATCCCGATCCACAAACAACGCTCGCCGGGTGGGGCTTTGCGGAATCACGCTCAGGGCTATTGATTCCGGCGTCGTCAAGTGTGCAGCAGTCTTGCCGAAATAAATCTGACTGGCCGCGCCTGCGCCTTCGATGTTTCGCCCGTAGGGCGCGAGATTCAAATAGGCTTCAAGAATTTCGGCCTTCGAGTAATGCCGCTCCAGTTCGAGGGCGCGAATAATTTGAACGAACTTTCCGCGGAGCGTACGGGTACACAGATGATAGCGCAACCGAGCCAACTGCATCGTAATTGTCGACGCTCCGCCATGTACGCCACTGGCGCGCAGATTAAGGGCCGAGCGCAATAATGCGAACGGGTTCACACCTGGATGGCGCCGGTAATATTTGTCTTCAAACCGGAGGGTCGAATCGATCAACGCGGGCGAAATGTCTGACAAAGAAGTCCAGAGTCGAAATTTCTGATCGGACGTGAGGGTGACGCGAAGCAATTTTCCATTGCGATCGCGGACGCATTGGGAAAAGGAGATCCCATCCAGCAACGGTGGCTTGGGCAGCGCGAGCCATGCTGCAGCGGTGCACGTGCAAACAAGCGAGAAAGCGAGCAGCGTCTTCTTGTAACGCTTCGCCATCAACACAGTCATCCTGAGCGGAGCGAAGGACTTCCCCGACGATGCGTTGACCACGTTACCCGGCGAGTGTGGTCCATCACCCTGTGTGAGGGCTCTCACTCCATTCGGGGTGACACGCGTTTTCATCTTGTGTAATTCGACGACTTATTCCGTCACGCTAATCTTCCCGCCGACGCCGCGGCCCTTGACGTTTCGCTCGTACATCGACTCCGCGAAAACCGGTGGCACCGTAAACTCGCCGCGATTGGACGATTTAATCTGATAATTGATCTCGAGTGCGCTGCTCGAGACGGTTGCGTAGAATACGGCGCGATCTTCGCGCACATCGACGTAATCGACGCCGGAAATTGTCGAAACGCCCGGCTGCAGCGATGATCCGACAACTTCGAATCCGCCTGGTAAAAGATCGACAATTGCAACGTTTGTTACCGGTTCGTCGCGCACAGTTCGCACATGTAGACGAACATGAATCGATTCGCCGAGTTTCGTCTGCGTCACCGGCTTATCATTCTTATCGAGCAACTCGCGATGAACTTCCAATCCGGCGGTGACCGCTTGCGCCGGCACATGTCGATCAAATCCAGCTTCGACTACCTGGAAAAATGTGCCGGGACCACTGAGCATTCCGGCGGTTTTAAAACGGAGCGCAATCGCATCCTTGGAAAAAACGGTACGTTGCAGCAACTTCGCGCCGCTCGTTAGGGCGACTTCGCGCTTGTCTCGATGGATTTCCGCAATGCTGAGGTCGGGCAGCTTTTTCGCGATCATGTGTGAGTACGATTTCAGCGCCGAAACAGCGTAGGCCGCCGAAAGCGTGTTGAACTCGCTGCGTCCAATCGGCTGGAGAATTTGCTCGAATTCCTCGGCTGAGATTTTTTTCAGCCGCTCCGGAAAGGCGTGCGCGAGTATGGCGATATATTGCGCGTTCGATCCGAGGGGCTGGCAGAAGTCGTCGTATTCCCGGGTCGTTTCCTTGTCGATCTTGTAGGCAGCGATCAAATCTTCCGCGTCCTCGTCTTTGTGCAGAAGTTTGAGCGCGCCGGCGAGATACACACCGGTGATATCGTTCTTCCAGACATCAGCCTGGTGCTGTTCCAGGTAATCGCGCAGATTAAGAATGTAATTGGTGGTGACAACGCCTTCCCGCGTGAGCACATAAATCCCGTAGGCAACGGTGCGCGCTTCTGTGAGGGTCGAGGGTTCGCGCCCAACCATCTTTTGCAAATAGCGCAAGGCACTCGCGAACATGTCCGCCGGCGGCGCAAACCCGGCTGTTTTCGCCGAGCTCAGGAAATCCATCGCGTAAACGGAATTGAAACTGATCTTCTCATCGGTTTCCGGTGCCCAATAACCGAACGCGCCTTGATCGTTTTGCCGGCGTCTCAAAATTCCAAAGACTTTTTCAAGCTGAGCATTTACCTCTGCACGATTGAGCCCGAAATCGGCTTCGTCCGCGAGCGTGAGCCGGCAAAACGCGCCGCTGGTGATCTGCTCACTGCAACCATGAGGAAAATCTTTGAGAAAAACGTAAAGACCGTGCGCGAGACCCAGCGGGACCGCTGCGATCGCGGCTTCGCGTTTGGCAAACTCGGAATAGATTTCACGCGTAATCTGAACATCTGCGTTGCGTTTCTTGAAATTGCCGCTGCGAACATCGGTCACATAGGGAACCGGTGGACGGACGCTCAATGTAGCGCGCCGGCGCGTCTCGATTCCATTTCGGCTGGCCACAAACTTGATTTCGCCAGAGCCGAGTATGTCGTTGACATGGAAGCGCAGTTTCACGCCTTGCTCGCGCCCTTCGGCAATTCGCAATTTTTGGGTCGCCGTTCCCAAGATCGACAAATGCGGGGACGTCTCAGCGCGCAGCTCGATCTGCGCGTCTGCGCCTGAACCTTCGACGTTATTCGCGACCGTTACCCCCGCCTCAAATTCGTCGCCAGGGGCGGCCAGCACCGGCACGCTTGGCGTAATGACGAACGGTCCGCGAATGAGTGCGTCGCGGTCGGCCGATCCCGCTGTTTCATTGGAAACGCCAACCGCCATTACTTTTAGCGTGCCGTCGAAAAAGTCGGGCACATCATAGACAACTTCACGTGCGGTCGCGTCGGCGTCGACGATGCCGGACCAAAACACGACCGGTTTTTCCGTGACGCGCTTGAACGGATTCAATCGTTGCGCCCCTTCGCCGTCTCCGCCAAACGCGGAGAGAGAACGTAGCAACGAAAATTCCGGAATGATAAGATCGACAATCTGGGCCGTCTCCACACCGAGAGCGCATTTGCGAAAGAGATACGAGAGCGGATTGGGCGTCTTGTAATCCGTGATCTGCAGAATTCCTTGATCGACCGCGAAAATGACGATCTTGCTTGGACGATCGGTTTTGTAGCCGATGTGCAACGGTTCGCCCGGCTTGGCCTTTGCCGCCGTTTGGAGATCGATCTTGAGTCTGCGCTTTTCGATGTTGGCTGTGAACGGGACGACGCCGTAGCTGAGCGGGCTGACAAAAATTTCCTTGGAATCGAGCCCCCGGACAAACGCGACATTCAGATAACCACTACCCTCAAAACCTTGAGGCAAACGAATGTGCTGGATGCTGCTCGCGGTGTTCGTCTGAAACCAACTATAACCGTAAACTTTTTCGCGTTCGATTGTGACGAGGCCGTAGCCGCTGTAAGGCGCTGTCACGCTCACCGCAATTTCATCACCGGCGTTGTACTCCTTACGATCCAGTTTGATCTCCAGCTCGGCGTTTTTCTCCAACGTAGCGGCAACTGCGGCGTGACCCACCACTGAGAAGCGCAACTTGCTTAAAGTGCGATTCTGATCGTCACGCAGTTCGAGCACGTAATTACCCGGTTCATCGGTCGGTAGGACGTAATGATTACCACTGGCCGCGACCGAGATTTTTTCCGATTTCACGGGACGCTCTTTTAGCACCGATTCATAAACGTAATTGCCATTGTCCTGTTTCTTCAGCACGGAAACGTATTCCTGCGCAATTAGGTTGATCGTGATGTTCTCGACGGCGATGCGATTCAGTTGTGGATCGACTGCGACCAGGTCGATCGCGCGCGGCCTTTTCATGTCGATGTAACGAAGGTTCTCGTCGGCTTTGTAGCCGATCACGTAAGGCATAGCGGAGACAAGCGCGCCGACGTCGCCCATGACGCTCCTCCCGCCTTCGCCTTCAAAGCCTTCAGCGATGAATCGCATCGCGTAGGTCGCATCGGCGAAGCGTTCCAGTTGCAAGTCAAAAGCGGCATGACCTTCGCCATCGGTTTTCTGCTCGCCGAGATCGACCGTTTGCTCTTGCTGGTCCTTCTTTTCGTCAAAGAGCGGGTCGAAAAAAGTGAAGTCGCGAAATTCCGGAAATGAAAATGCCGCCGGCGCGAGCTCAACCTTGCCGGTCACACGCCGATCGGTTGCAGGCGTGCCATAAAGGTTGGCCAGGGTAACGAACGCCTGCATTTCCCTGGGATGAATCCAGCCGCGAGGCGCGTTTTTCGAAAGTCGCGTCTCGATTTTCATACGGTCGGGCAGGAACTCTTTCACTTGCGCGGTGGCGGAACCCAGCAAACTCGAGCGCTTGCTATTTTTGATCAGGTAAACATTGATCGTGTAAAGGCCGGTCGGCGATTCGTTGGCCGTCTGGTAGCTCAGTTCCGTGAATCCCGTTTCCGGCAAAGTGAGTTTCTTTGTCTGGACCCGCAGGTCGCGCGCATCGACCACTTCGGTTTCAATGGGCAAACCTTTGAGATTGCCGCCCCAGTTGCGCTGTTTCACCACCACCCCGATGTGAATTTCGTCTCCCGGCCGGTACACGCCTCGCTCGGTAAAAACGAACGCATCAAGCCCCTCCGGCGCGATGTTCTCCGCGCCTTCAATCTCAAAGCGCGAGAAATTCAAGACGCGGTCTTCGCGCCCAAAAGGCATGAACGCGACGTCGTCGCCATTGCGCGCGACGTACGCGACCGGGGTTTTTTCGCGCTCCGATTTTTCAACAGATGGAAAAGCACAATGACCATCCGCCGCTGTTTTGGCCGTCTGGATTGGCACACCGTTCTTGCCCAGAATGTCGACGGTGGCGCCGTTGATCGGTTGGCCGTTCTTGATCGACATCAAAAAGACGTCGCTGCTGCCATCGGTATTTTTCTTCGTTAAAATTCCGATGTCCGTGACGAGAAGAAACCTGCTGTCGTTAACCGACGTTATCGGTTTCTTTTTCGCCGGATCCCAACCGCGCGCAGTGAGAAAGAAAAGACCGCGCTCGCTCCCGCCGTCTGCCGGTTTGCGAAGATGCTCGGAAAAATCGAAGGCCGAATAATTCGATTTCCATTTGTTTTCGAGTGCAATCGGCTGCTGCTCGAGTCCAATCCGCGAGATATTCTCCTGATTGAATAGATGGGAATCGCGAAATTCCGGGTCTTCGAATTTACCCTGGGTCTGGCTGACGAGGTGGTTGATTTGAGTCGTAGCAACACGCGCGACCTCGAATTCGATCCCTGCCAGAGCGCGTGACCGGATCGACAATTTCCGGTCGCCGTTCAGCGCCAGCAAACCGCCTTGACCTTCGATCTGCACTTCACGCGGAAGCTGCGGCACTGCAACGACCGCGTTGTAGTCTTCCGCAAGTGGATAATCACCGGAGGCGCGCACTCCTTTCGCGACACGCACGTAAAGCTCGCCCTCTAATTCGACCCGTATTTTAAAAGCATGTTGTCGATCTTGCGCCTTTTCCGAGGGCACAACCGTGAATTCGATTTGCTTGGCTTGCTCGAGGACATCGTCCGGGACATCAGTCGGACTTTGCCATTTTGAACCTTGATCTGATTCTGTCGTCTCACCCGATTCATCCTCTCGCGAATCGGCGCTCTGCGCGTTTTCGTCGTTTGCATTACTTTGGTCAGCCGCGTCCGAATCGGAAGTTTGTGAGTCGGTTTCTTCGGTCGTTTCGGATTGCCGTTTCGGCAGTAGCCGGATCTGAATAGCTTTCGCCAGCTCGCTACTGCTGATATCGGCAGTCGTATTTAAGATCACAATCTGCTCCGGTTCGCCATTCTTGTTCCGGGCGATGGTCCCGGCGATAGACTCGATCTGAAAGGCGGTCCCGATCGAGGGGATGCGCAGCTTGTCCTCCATTGCCTGGTGAGTTTGCGCTCCGCCTTGCGCGGTTCGGACACCTTTGCTCAGCTCCAGTTTGAGGAAATCTTCCTTCTCCGGCAAAGTCACGTTCGAGCTGCGCAAATAGGCGATGCGCTTATGCAATCCATAGGTGAGGGCAAAATGCGGCGCGGGATCGTCAGGCGGAAAAATTGTCGATCCGCCGATCATCAACAGTTGGAGATGTCGATTTAATTCACCAGGCTCGACCGCGTGCGTCAGTTCAAGCGTTGCTGTGATCTGACGTTGCGTCGGATTGGCCGGGTCCTGATAAAGTTGAAGGTCTTTGATGGCAATCTCAAACGGCGGCGTCGTGAATTCGTAAACGAAGCGTTCCACTAAAACGTGCGGCGGGAAAAATTTCTTGTCGAAGATGATTTTGAATTTTTGATCGGCCGGCCAATCTTCGGCTGGTTTGAAAAACAAATGTTGATCATTTGCCCACATCCATTTGCCGGCCAATGGAGGATCCAGCCGGACGCCCGGCAGCGACGTTTTTTTCAAATCCTCCAAGCGAGCCGCGGAATCGCTGAATCGGAGATCAAGAGTGGGAAACGTTAAGTCTTTCTCCAGTTTCGTTACTGGAATCGGCTCGATCTTAACGCTGACATAGCGCGGCTTTGGCCGATGTTGATACCAATGCCACGTCCACGCCGCCCCGCAGAAGAGCAGTAAGATCGCGACGATTCCGGAAGCCGTGATAAGGCGGTGAGCCCGATTGAAACCGGAGATAGCGGCGCGGCTTTGTGAAAGCCAGCGCGGCGGACTCCATTGCACCCGGCCGAAGACTGCGAGTGCGACCTTCTTCAGAAATCCCAGGAGAAGAACAAAAGGTCGAGCGGCCAGGTGAAGTAATCGGGTGATTAGCGCGCTTGTATTCATGGGAGGGAATACGTGAGTTCAGCGCAAATCTTTCAGGAAATCGATATTAATTGTGCCCAGAGCAAGTGGTTAGAGGATCGACATGACAAATGGTAGTAGCCGCGGGCCTTGACCGGGGCTACGGACTTGGCCGGGGTCAACGTCCTCAGCTACAATACAATCCACATGAAGACTGCCGGTTTTCTGGCCACACGTCGAAGCCTGGTGGATCGACTTGCGAACTGGGACGATCAACGGCGCTGGCAGGACTTCTTCGATACTTATTGGAAACTGATTTACTCGGCGGCACAAAAATCCGGCCTGACCGACGCGGAAGCGCAGGAAGTTGTGCAGGAAACCGTCATTACCGTGGCAAAGAAGATCGACAAGTTGCGCTATGATCCAGCGCTCGGCTCCTTCAAAGGCTGGCTATTGCACATCACGCGCTGGCGCATTGCGGATCAATTTCGAAAACGGGACAGTATGCAAACTCAGCGCGAACGTTCGGATGACGATCGCAAAACGGCCACCATCGAACGCCTGCCCGACTTAAACGTTGTCGATCTTGACGTGCTCTGGGAACGGGAATGGCGGGAAAACTTGTTCCACGCCGCGATCGCCCGGGTGAAGAAGAAGGTCGATCCGAAACAGTTTCAGATATTCGATTGCTACGTGCGCAAAGAATGGCCAGCGCAAAAAGTGGCTGCACAATTGCGAGTGAGCGTGGGGCAGGTTTATCTCGCGCGGCACCGCGTCTCGACGTTGATCAAAAAGGAAGTAAAAACCCTGGAACGATACGCTGCGACCTAAAGCCGCGTACTTCGCGCGCTCCCCCGGAATTGCTTCCCACACGGCGCTTGTGTAAAATCGCGCTCATTCCCAAGGTTTCGGCCAACGTCCCTATTATTCCCGACCATGAAGTGCTGCGCGTGATCGGTCGTGGCGCTTACGGAGAAATTTGGCTGGCGCGCACTCTCACTGGCGCATTACGGGCGGTGAAAATTGTTTATCGCAGCACATTCGAAAGTGAGCGCGCGTTTCGACGTGAATTCGAAGGCATGTCCAGCTTCGAACCGATCTCCCGAGTGCATGCCGGCTTCATCGACATTCTGCATGTCGGTCGTACGAGCGAGTACCTTTATTACATCATGGAGCTGGCCGATGATCATGTGGTTGGCCGCAGGATCGATATCGCCAATTACCAACCGCGCACGCTCAAAAGCGAACTGGAACGGCAGGAACATCTTTCGGCGCCGGAATCGATTCGACTCGGGGTTTCGTTAGCTGAAGCGCTTCAGGCGCTGCACGAGCATGGACTTACCCATCGCGACATCAAACCGTCGAATATTATTTTCATCGATGGCAAGCCGAAGCTGGCCGACATCGGATTGGTAGCGGCGACCGGGCAACGCTCGTTCGTTGGCACGGAAGGTTATGTTCCACCGGAGGGACCCGGCACGCCGCAGGCCGACATCTTCAGTCTCGGCAAAGTAATTTATGAAATCAGCACCGGAAAAGATCGGCTTGATTTTCCAGAGATCGATTCACGGCTAAGCACGCGTCCGGATCGGGAAGCGCTGCTCCGGTTGAACGATGTGCTGGTGAAAGCATGCGCGAACGATCCGCGCAAGCGTTACGCATCAGCCGCACGGATGCGCGATGACCTCGCAGCCCTGGAGCGAGGCGAACGCCCGCCGCGAGAGAAATCGCGCGTAAAATTCGCCGTCGCCGCCTTTTCCATTTTGTTGATCGCGGCGGTCGCCTTCGCCATCCGGTCGCGTTTGCCTGGCCCGGCGACCAGCGATCTCAATTTGCAAACAACAATTCGCACGGAGCCGCCGGGCGCGTTGGTTTTGCTCGATGATCATGCCAAGAAAAGCCCGGCGACATTCGGCGAACTGGAGCCACACAAGTACAAATTGCGCGTGATGAGTCCTGGCTACGATCCGATCGAGACAATTGTCGATCTTGGCAGCAGCAAATCAGTTGAGGTACCCGTTTTTCATTTGGCAAGGAGCAAAGGCGCGTTGGATATTGAATCGGATCCGCCCGGCGCGCAGTTTACTTTGCGCAGCGAGGACGGCCGGATTTCGCGCACCGGAGTTGCGCCACAAAAAATTGTCGATCTTCCGACGGGAAAGTACGCGCTCATTGCGAAGCGCAGCGACTGGGAAATGCGCGACGGTGTTGAGATCCAGCGCGGGGAGACTGCGCAAAAATCATTCGCATTCGTAAATGGCACGGTGAGTATCACCAGCGAGCCGCCCGGCGCGGAAATTCTAATCGATGGAATACCGCATGGACGGACACCGTTGAGAATCGAACTACCGGCGCGTCCGCATGAATTGATTGCGCAACTTGATGGTTGGCCTGCGGAACGGCAGGGCCTCAGCGTCGAGGGCCAGCACGAGAATGCTGCGCACTTTGTTTTTGCGAACGGCAGCGCGAAAATCACGAGTGCGCCCGGCGGCGCAACCGTGCTTGCGAATGGACGTGCATCGGGTCAAACGCCGCTGGTGATAGAGGGAGTAAGACCCGGCGATGTGACCTACGAGCTACAGCTGCCAGGTTACAAGCCGGCTTCGGTCAGTGGCAAAGTTAAGCCGCAACAGCAAACGTTTCTGGCGATCCGTCTGGAAAAGAGCGTCGGTCCCGCGCCGGGGCAGCCGTTCACAAATTTATTAGGGATGAAGTTTGTTCCGCTCGGGGACATTCAAATTTCAGTCTGGGAAACGCGGGTGCAAGATTACGAAGCGTTTTGCCGCGCGACTGGACGCCATTATGAGCCGGCGGATTTCCATCAAACAGCAACTGATCCGGCGGTAAAAGTAAGCTGGTTCGACGCGATGGCATTTTGCAAATGGCTAACGGAAAAGGAACACGACGAAAATCTGATTGAAGATCAGCAAGCGTACCGGCTGCCGACCGATCTTGAGTGGAGCATGGCGGTGGGTCTTTTTAATGAAAGCGGTGCGACACCGGAGATACGCGATGGCAAGACTAGGAACGAATTCCCGTGGGGGAAACAATGGCCGCCGCCCAACGGTGCAGGAAATTATTCCGCACCAACGGGACGGCGCCGCGGCGCGACGATGCCGGTCGGAAGTTTCAAGCCAAACTCGTTAGGCTTGTACGATCTCGGGGGAAACGTTTGGGAATGGTGCCTTGATACTTACAAAGGCGGCACGAGCGGAAGCAATCGTGATTGGGGTGTGCTGCGTGGCGGTTCCTGGGCGACGAGCAATCGGCTCGAGATGCAATCTTCCTACCGGAACGTGATCGATCGCAATGATCGCGACGTCATTTACGGCTTTCGCTGCGTCTTGGCGACGCAGCCCGAAAACAAGACCGACAATCAATAGTTTCCATCGTCCCGAATAGGGAATGCTGATGATCGCAGGCCTCTCGCGAAACCGCTTCCAAAGGCGCTGCTTGCGGCAGCCTGGATAACGCCTACTGGCAACCAGGCAACTTGAACGTACCTATACGCGTTTGCCAACCTGCTGTTGAAGACATCTGGCCCGCAAGGGTGTAGTACTCGTTCACGTACCAGAATGTGCAGTCGTCGGTAGGATCCACGGTGATGTCCGTGTAATCGCCCCAGCGGGAGTTGGTAGTCCGCTGCACACCTGAACCATTGATGATCGTTTCTTCCCCAAGAGTCATCTGGCCAAGCGGATCGCCGGCGAGCCTGCCTGTGTAGCGAACGCCAGGAAAGACATCTACTCCGTTCACGACGCTGTAGCCCAAAGCCATGTTGCCTTTCTTGTCCATGGCGATGCTTCCCATCCAGCGGTGAACGCCGTCACCTGGAGCGTAGGTTCCCTGTTGGTACAGACTGTACGTGCCTGTGGCGTCGCGGCGAATCTCGTACCAACGTGCTCCGGCGACGCCGGGAGTTGCTTCAACTGATTGGTTGGTCACCAAGCTCTCGTAGGTCTTAAAGTTCCGGTAAGCTAAGCGAAAGGTCGGCCGCTGCCGGTACGACAGGATGTCGAGATATTGAGCAGGGTTGACGATTCCAGGTTGAGGCAGGCAGTCACGCGAGGTGGGGGCGCACGGAAAGATCGAGTCGAACGACGCTGTGTGAAGTTGTGTGTTCAGCACCAACGTGGCGATCGGGGTCGATCGCCACTTAATGAATAGATCCCAGATATTGAGCGCGTCGAAGGCCGCGCCGTAAGAGGCATCGTCGTCCTGCGTTCCGATGATTGGGATTGCCGTGTCGGTCTTCGGTTTCTGCTTACCGTCCACGTCTGCTGGCAGCAAGCCGTCTCCAATCAGCGGCAGCATGTCCGGATCGTTGCCATCGATGAAGAATTTCACACTTCGCGCGTTCGGGTCGCCGTTCACCATCTTGTTCTTCTCAAGTGCGTAAACGCCGATGCCGTACTCGATAGTTGGTCCGAACTCACGCGTTGTGAGCACGTAAGAGTCTGTCCAGTTGCCGTACTTGGGATAGTCTGGGAAGTAGAAGATCCCATCCGACGTGGTCTCGAACGCGTAGCGGTAGTATGTGCCAGTCGGATCGCCGCTCGTAGAAATTGCAACACAGTTCCAGAAAGGCTTGGTCGGATCGCTAAGGCCGCTGGTGGTGAACTGCGACAGCAGCCATCGATCCATGAACTGGTCATACAGGACGACCGGATCGCCCGAAGGATCAGTGCAATCCGGGATCGAAAATCCCGCCCAGAGTGAACCAGTATCTATCGGTCCCGCCAGCAGGTTGCCCGCTTTGTCATATACAGCAAAGACGAGATTGATCATCTCGACAAAATTGTTCGGGCCCACTTCGCCGTTCGGATCCCCCGGATTTATCCGAAAGCCGAAGATGTTGAAGTTATCTTGATTTGACATTCCTTCGAACGTCAGCAGCGGAGCTGGGATGGTCGGCGTCCGGTTGAACATCTGTAACGCTCCGTCGGCACTGTAGGGTTTCACCCGGTGGGCCTCTGGGCCTTCTGATCCCCTTCGCTCCGGTCGCACTTCCAGTACTGTGTCGGGTGGGAAGGTCCGAGGTCTCGCAACCCGTGGCAAACTGCGCAGAGCGGGCGACACATCAAAAGCCACCGCTTTGGAGAATTTTGGAGTTAGCGGGTGCGGGCGCGCAGGCGGTTGAGCAGAAGCGGGCGGCGATACCGCCAGGAACACCAATGCTGCTGCGACTAGGACAAGGAGAACCGCAGCCAGAATACGTACATGTGCAAATGCACGAGTTTTACTGATTCGATGGAGAGTTTTCATATGTTTTTTAGCTGAAGTTGGAGTTGAAGTTCTTATCCCCTACACGTTCCCGGAGGAACGAGTTTGCGAACATCACGAAAAAGAGGTCAAGCCTTTTAACCTTATATTTTTGTAATGCAGGCAACGCTCCGGGTGCGAACCATCCAGACCCATGGCTCTGGAGCATTACCAATGGAACCCCGAAACGCTTTCGGGATTGATAATCGCGGTATGCTATGAAGCGGGTTCGAGCGC
>DATIOX010000149.1:0-9333 GCA_035472675.1 Candidatus Dormiibacterota bacterium | reverse complement strand
CGACGTTCGACGGTATTATCGGGCTTCACGACGAATACGTATTTCAACCCTTGTTGCGAGCTGATCACTCTGTCCGGGACTAGTGCAGCCCGATAAGGCGTTGCGCCCGAAACGCGCACGCGAACAAAGAAACCTGGCGTAATGAAGTTAGGGTTCCAGTTTTTTATAACGATTCGCGCACGCACCGTCCCTGTCCCAGGATCAAGGCGGTTGTCGACGAAGTCGATTGTGCCTTTGTGCGGAAAATCGGTCTCGTTTCCGAGCTCGATCCACGCAGGGATCTTGGCCGTCCGCGCGCTCACACGTTTCCCTTCCTCGCTGAGCTTGACATATTTGAGCACCGCGTTTTCGTCGGCATCGACTTTGGCATAAATCGGATCGACCGAGACTACTGTCGTAAGCAAGCTATCTGGACCTGCCCCGGGCTGAACGAGATTGCCTACGGTGATGCGCTGGTCACTCACTCGACCGTCGATCGGAGATTTGATTTGCGTGAACTCCAGATTCAGCGCCGCGGAATTCTTGGCGGCTTCTGCCGAACTTTTGGCGGCGGCTGCACCTTGAAATGTGGCAGCCTTCTGATCGAACTCGCTGGCGGAAATCGTGGCCTTGCCGCGCAGTTCCTTCGCCCGGTTTAGTTCGATCTCGGCAAGCTTGAGTTGCGCGTCCATTCGGTCGACTTCCGCCGCTGCGCGATCAAAGTCCGCCTGGTAAGGGCGTGGATCGATCACGTAAAGCAGGTCTCCCTTTTTTACGATTGCGCCCGCTTCAAAATGAATCTCGGTAATATATCCAGACACGCGCGGCCGAATCTCGACCGATTCAACTGGATCCAGTCGCCCTGTGAATTCGTCCCATTCGTTTACCTCTTTCTCCACGACGGTAACGACATTGACCGGTAGCGGACCTTGCGACGGTGCAGACGCTTTCCTGCACCCAAATTCAGCAAACACGGCGAGGAAGAGACCAATAAGAAAAACGTTTTTCATCAATGCGGCGACTCCTTCTCAACCAATAGCCTGAAGTTTAGAGGGTATTTGTCCGCGTTCTGTGCAGGAGTTTGAGGGATCGAAAATTGAGCGCAGCTTCATGGTTATTTGATTGGCGTTTGCGAAACCAGGGCTCGAACGAAACCATGCCCAAGCCTACACCATCGGCGATCGTCCTCCACGCGATTCGGCTGCCTCTCAGCGCAGGAACCGGGTTGAGTCATGACCTGAGTTCGAATCGAAGCCGAACAGCAAAATAGTAAGAGCGTAGATGATCAGGAGAGCATTCATCTGGTTGGAGAAGTTATCTACAGTCAGGGGCGCGGCCATAGTGCGAAGGTGGGATTCTTTTCTCGTGCGTATGAAGGATGTGTTTTCCCCCTTTTTCGAGGCATCGGATGGGACATCGCCAAACGGTAGATTTGCTCATAAGGCGACATCTAGTTAGCTGGAAAGCTGGACAGTAATCGTCTGCACGCTGCGTGCGCAGGCAGATACCGTTCAATGCCTGCGACCAAGTCTGGAATGCTGATCGGCTTGGCGAGAAATGCATGTCCTTGGATCTCCAGGCCCGATCTTGCCTCAGCTCTTGTCACGAGAGCCGTCAGAAAGACAACCGGTGTTCTGTGCAATATCGGATCGGATTCAATCCGTGCGGCTACCTCGCCGCCGTCGGTTTCCGGCATCGCAATATCTAGAAGGACAAGGTCGGGCTGGACGCGTTGCGCTGTTTGGTGAGCCCTGGCTGGTTCATTCTCTTCCCAAACAGAGTAACGCCCGGTCCTCTCCAGCGCGAGTTTGGCGGAGTAAGTAAAATCGCGGTTGTTATCGATGATTAAGATGCGCGGTTTTTCTTTGGCCTCATCAAAGACCTGCGGGAGAAAATCCACTTCGATAGTTCTACTCATGATGTTTCGATTTCTACGTGTTCTTTATTGGGCCAGCATTCCTCCATCCACCACGAGGGAAGTGCCGGTGGTAAATTTCGCGTCGTCGGAACAGAGATAGAGAACCGCCGCGGCGATTTCTTCGCTGGAGCCAATGCGCCCGACCGGATGAAGAGACGTGAGGTAATCGCGCATCTCGCCTTCTTTTCCGGCAAAGCGATCGACCATGTCGGTTGCGACACCGGCGGGGGCCACTGCGTTAATACGGATATTTTGTTTGGCGAACTCCAGCGCGAGAGCCTTGGTCAACCCTTCGACCGCATGTTTGGACGCGGTGTAGATGCTGACCTGACCCATGCCAATGTGCCCGGCCACGCTGGAGGTATTGACAATTGCCCCACCGCCGTTTTTTAGCATGACAGGGATTTCGTGACGTATCGAATTCAGAACACCCCAAACGTTGATGTCGAAAATGCGGCGGTATTCGGACTCGGTGGCCTGATCCAACGGGCCTATCCACTCTACGCCGGCGTTGTTAAAAGCGATGTCGAGGCGGCCATAAGTGGTCACGGTGAAGTCGACCATTGCTTTTACGTCGGCATCTTTTGCGACGTCCGCGCGAATGAACGCGGCGGCACCGCCGAGTTGTTGGATTTCTGCGACGACGCTCGCGCCTTCTTTTTCACGTCGGCCGGAGAGGACGACCTTGGCGCCAGCACGGGCAAATTCGATGGCGGTCGTCTTACCGATGCCGGAGGTCCCTCCGGTCACGAGTGCGACTTTGTCTGAGAATTTTTTTGTGTTCATACAATTTCCTTTAGCTGTTGTTGAGTTTCCTAGAGGCGAGACAGCAACTTCATTTTTTCGAGGTTTGGTTTCATCGTTTGACTTGACTACTTGTCGCTGTTTGCACCCGGCGGCACTCCGAGTGACTGCAGCGTATCCGGCGAAAGACTCCCGGTTACATCTAGCTGGTTGTCGATCTGATACTTTGCCACAGCATCGCGCGTCGTTGGACCGAAAATCCCATCGACTGGACCGTTGTAATAACCCAGCTGAGCAAGCCGCTCCTGGGTAGCTTCGATCGTGGGATCAGCCGCAGGCGCAGCATTTTCGGCCGCGGTGTTATCCTCCGGCTGAACGTCAGTGTAGTAACCGTAGGGATAGGCATTAGCGGGCGCGGTGTTATAGTCCGGCTGAACGTCAGTGTAGTAATCGTACGGATAGTAGTCGTAGGCGTAATACGGCAGGTAATCCCACGGGAAGAATCCAGCATCCAGTCCGCACCAGAAGCCGTTGTCAAAAACAAAGAACCGATTGTGGAAGAAGTGTGCATGCCGCCGGTCCCAGTCGCGATGCCAATTTGCGTCATGACGTTCAGCGATGTGGTCCGTTCGCCCGTTCAATCCCCGGTGTGCAGCTGTTCCAGGTGAACGCGCCGCTGAAGCGTTGGCTGGTCGATTGAACGCTGTCGCCGGCCGTTGCCCAACGGCATTGCGTGTTGAGCCGAAACGATTCTGCGGCCGACCAGCTGTTGTTCTTGCGCCCATGGACGGAGTTACGGACCGGGCAACTCGTCCATTAAGGTAGACAGGCCGCTGATAATGCGGCATGCCGAAGCCAACTCCGCCTCCGCGTGATCCCACTCCAAAGGATCTGCGCACGCCACCGAACGCCGGAGCCGCTGCGTGGAAACCACCGCCACGGAAACCGCCTCCGACTGGTCCAGCCCGACCGCCCCCGCCGCTGACATGGCCACCACCGCTGAAGCCTCCTCCCATTTCTCCGCCGCCGTGGTTGCCACCACCTTGCGCCTGCACGATCAAGGCCGCGCTCGCAAGAAGCGCGACCCAATACAATTTAGTTTTCATGATTTGGATTTCCTTTGTGTTGATGCTTTTGAATTCATTGTGTTAAACGGATAATGCCCGGAGCGACCGCGCCGTTCGTCGACGGGTGGAAATTCTTCGTTTCCCGCTCCTCTTGCAGTGCGTGTTTTGCCTGGAAACGTTCCACGATATCGATAACGCTCCGCCGCCTTATAAGTTTAGCGATGGCGGCGCAGATTCCCTTCGACTCGCTTGGCGCCAACGAGAGATTTTTTTCTGTCTTCATCGTCATTCCTTTCATTGTCGGATTTTTGAAGACCGTGTACACGGGCTCCCGCGCTGACTTAACAATCCACATAAGCGAGAGCTGGTTGGTAGCTTGGCATAATATCGAAGAAACGATGCTGACCCCGGACCTCATTCTGTTTTGTCGCCGCGGATTGGAGACCGAGCTTGGCGACATGCGCCTCGACCAAGTCGGGAAGAAACAGATGCGGAAACAACGATAACTCCGACGCCTTCGCTTCTTCTTCGTCGAGGATGAGATGGATGATTTCGCCCAGGCCTGGATAAACCTGTTCGTAATCTTGTTGTAGCTTTTGCTTCAGCTGCGTAACCGCGGCCGAAACCGTCTCGAGGAAAACTGCGTTTACTTCTGTTTGCTGATCAGTTTGCATGGGGCTGAGTTTTTGATCTTCTTGGTTTGTATTTGACTAGTCGTCTATAAAATTGCAAAAAAAAGAGGGTTTACGAAGAAGCAGCGTGTTCGTGTTTCACGCCTAAAACGTCCCTTGCGACCTCCTTGAAATCGCGAAGCAATTCGACGTCGTTTTGAATTCGGGCCTGGGCAAGCGTCCCGTGATAGCAGGCAAAGAGCGCCCTCGCTTTCGCTTCGGGATCCGGCGCCACGATCAACCCTTGCGCATGCGCGTCCCGGATAGCGGACTCGAAATACTTTATCTTCCGAGCCCAGATGCGGTCGACGGTAGCGCGCACGCCTTGGTCCTGCGTGCTCACTTCGCTCCCGATGCTTAAGAGAGGGCATCCAAGGATGGAGCCGCACGTTTCTTCACGTTCCGCCAGGCGGTCGTGCACATAATCGAAGTAGCGATCGAACCGATCGAGAGGTGGAACAGTTGGAGAAAAAAGGGCGTCCATGTTCGCCTTGTTCTTGTTCCATTCCGCTTCCAGTGCAGCAGCGGTGAGCTCGGACTTCGACTTAAAGAAATAATAGAAGCTTCCCTTTTTTGCGCCGGCTCGCTCGCAAATCGCGTCCACCGAAGTGGTGCCGTAGCTGTTTTCCCACATCAAATCCATCGCCGCGTCGGTCAGGCGGTTCTTCATATCACTTACTCTAGGCATACCCCAAACTTGCCTATGTAGACTAATCAGTCAAGTATTTTTCAACAATTTTTCGCCGACACGCCGAGCCAGGCGGCAAGACCTCAAGAGCATGCGCGACGGAGGCGCAAAAGTGGTCGTCGCATTGCCCCTCAATGAGGGGTCGATGCTGATTACTTCATGACCGTAATCAGATTCGCGTTCATTTGAGTTGATCGTGAGCCGCGGCTTCGGGCGTAGAAGCCGCCGGAGTCGAAGTTCGTTGTGTCGCGCGTACGCGAATCCGACCAGCCATATCGCTTAGCGCTTCAACATCGCGTAAAGTGATCATCTGTTCGATGTCTCGCGCGAAGAAAAGATCGAGTGCCCAGCCCACCATCACCCGCAACTTCTTCGGCAGGCGCGGCAGTTTCATCAGATACACGGTCCGCCAAAACACCCGCGCGACGAAGCCGGAAAATTTTATTCCGAATACCATGGCTACCCCCCTTGCGGCGTCCGATGGTCGCCAGTTGTCCCAGTGTTGTAAAGATGAAGGGCTTCAGAGGCCGGTCGAGAACTATGGCCGCGATATTTTTCGCTGCAACGAGGCCTTCACGCAAACCATGCTGTGCCGTTGGTGGTTGAAACTTGTCCGTGTCAAAGACGGGCACAGCCGCGCAGTCGCCCGCTGCCCACAAGCCCGGAACTCCGGTGACCGCCAGGTACTCACTAACCAAGAGCCGACCACGTTCCTTCTCGCAAGGCAACGGTGCAATGACCGGACTTGGTTTTACACCTGCCGTCCAAATAAGCGTCGAAGCAGGAATTGTGTTGCCATCAGTTAAAGTGACGAGCGTACCATCGTAGCTCGCCACGCGCACACCCTTGATCACGTCGACCTTCCGCTCGCGCAACTTGCTTTCGGCGTAATCACCCAGTTCCTGGCCTAATTCCGGCAAGAGAAAATCACCTGGATGAATGACAACGACTCGAATGAGTTCTTCGTTCAGGTTGGGATAGTAGCGAACTGTCTCGCGAACGAAGTCATTAATTGCGCCAGTGGTTTCTGCGCCGGCAAAACCGCCCCCGCAGTGACAAATGTGAGTAAACGTCGGCGCGCGGTGGAATCGCTCTGCAGAGTTGCCTCTTCCAAGAGAGCCAAAACGCGATTACGCAGCAGCGCCGCATCACTCAGGCTTTTCATCGTCACCGCCCAATCAGTGACGCCAGGTAGATCGAAGAAGTTGGTTTCCGAGCCGAGAGTGAGAAGAAGATGATCGAATTCGAACTCGAGATCGAGCCCCGTTATTCCACCCACGCAGCGAATGCGCCGCGCTGAGAGATCAATTGCCTTCACCTCGGCCTGGACAAACTTCACATGCCGAAGAATGCGACGGACTGGATTGACAATGTCGCCCGGATAAAGATCTCCCGAGGCAACTTCGTGCAGCATCGGAGTGAACAAAATAAAGTTCTCGCGGCTGATCATCGTTACTTCAGCTTCAGCACGGCGAGCCAGCGTCTTGTTCAGGTACATCGCCGCGCTGAGTCCGGCAAATCCGCCTCCGGCAATGACGATACTGGTTTTCTTCATTCGCCCTTCGCGTCTGCTAACAATTGTTAATGCTGTACCCGTGCGCTAGCAGCCTACACTTGCGCAAAACCGCCATCCGCAAACAATTCCGTTCCGGTGATGTAACTGCTGTCGTCGGATGCGAGAAACACTACAGCCTTGGCAATCTCGTCGGGTGTGCCGAGCCTGCCAAGCGGAACAACGGTGGAAATAGCCGCCATACGTTGCCGACTCGCTTCGGAGGAGGCCACTAGTTTGCTCAGTCACGGCGTGTCGATCGCGCCTGGGCTGATCGCGTTCAAGCGAATGCGGCGATCTTTCAAGTCTGTGGTCCAAGTCCGCGCGAAGGAACGCACAGCGGCTTTTGTGGCGCTATAAACGCTGTTCGACGATAACCCTTTGCTGGCGACGATCGACGCATTCAAGATGATCGAGGCGCCATCTGGCAAAAGCGGAAGCGCCTTCTGCACAGTGAAAAGGAGGCCCTTCACATTGATGTTGAAGATCGAGTCATAGTGCTCCTCGGTTATCTGGCCGAAGGGCGCATAGGTTGCGACACCGGCATTCGCGAACACAATATCGAGCTTGCCCTTCTCCCGCTTGATTTGCGCGAACAGGCGATCCAGATCGCTAAGGTTCGACACGTCTCCTCGGACAGCAGTTACTTTTCTTCCAATCTCCTTTACCGCCGCGGCCAACTCCGGCTCACGGCGTCCTGTAATAAAGACATAAGCGCCTTCATTCACGAACTGCTTCGCCGTGGCAAAACCAATACCGCTATTGCCACCAGTAATGAGTGCGATTTTTCCTTCAAGCTTACCCATCTATTTCTCCTTATTTTTAGGGATAGTCTGTTCCTCCGTGCTCCGCCTCTTTTTAGGCGGCAAGGCAATTTAGTCGCATCTCAGTCGCGGCCACTGGGGTCGCCTACGATCAGCTTCCAGCAGCCGTTAGGCTGTCGGCGAAAAACCTCGACAGCATTGCAGCGGACGTCGATCGTCTTTTCCGACGCATCAATCGTCGTGCCATCAAAGTCGGAGTATAACACGGCGACATCATCGGCGCTGATCGCCTTGATCACGCGGCTCGGTAATTTCGTTTTGGATCGGATCATTCGCGCTAGCACGTCACGAATCTGGTCGCGGCCGAACGATCGTTTCCCCGGATCCCGCAACGAATTTGGCGTTGGGTGCGTACAGCGCTGCGACTGCCTCGAGATCGCCGGAGTTGAGATGCTCCACGAACAGACGTGGCCAATCCTCGGGCTTATGCGGTAACATCGTGGACTTTGTTCCTTTGGGATCGGGCATCGGCGCATCCGTCTCAGTTCGAGCAAGTCCACTCATAACTGCGTCGGCAAACCTATTTTTGCCAGCAAACTGTTATAGCGGGGATCATGTTGTAAACCGCGCAGTAGCGGGTCGATCAAAAGACTTACCGTGCCGGTGTCATGAGTATCCAGGGAGACTTGTAGCCACTCGAAAGCCTTGTCGTTTTCGCCGCGCCAGCCATAGACCTCAGCGACCTGATAGGCCATAACATTTCTGTCCCTGGCGATCAACTCGGCTAGAGTTGCGTCCGCCGCAGGGCGATCCCCGCGCGTGTACAGCGCGAGCGCCAGTTCAAAACGTCGGTAGCGTTCGTTAGGCTCAAGGCTAGCCTCGCGCAGGCCCGCTTCGCCATCGCCACGCTGGATCGCCACAAAGACCTGAAAGCGATGGTTGCCCGCTGCGCTCGGCTGCAGTTCCGCCGCCTTGCGAGCTGCAGCTTCGGTTTCGTCGAGTTTTCCCTCGGTGAAAAGAACACGGGCCAGGCTGATTCGGGCTTGGTAGGCGAGGGGGTCGAGTTCAATCGATTGTCGGGCCAGCTTCTCAGCCTCTTCAAATTGGCCAAGATAAACCACCACTCGCGCCAGGAGATCACTGGCCGTCGGATTCCACGGCGAGAGCTGCTGCGCGCGCTTGAGTTCGGCGAGACCTTCGGCAAATTTCCATTCGATAAAAAAGCGAACCCAACCCAGCGCCGCGTGCGCTTCCGCCAGATTCGGATCGACCGCGACGGCTTTCTCTGCATCACTGCCTGCGGCCTTCCAAGCCTCCTTCTTCTTCTCGCTACTTAAATCGCCGATCCAAGCCCAGGCTTCAGAACGCTCTGCATAGGCCAACGCATAGTCAGAATCGAAGCGGATCGCTTGATCGAAGAAGCCGACTGCCTTGCGATAGTCTTCGAGATTGCGACGCTCGAAGTAAAAATGGCCCTGGAGAAAGGCATTGTGTGCTTCCATACTCTTGGTTGAAGCCTTCTTCGCCGACATCTCTTCTGTCCCGAGCAATGTCAACTCCAGTGACGTAGCAACAGCCTCCGCTATTTCGGCTTGGACCGCGAAGATGTCCTTGAGTTCACGATCGAAAGTTCGCGACCATAGTTCGCTTCCGTCCGCGGTGTTAATCAGGTCGGCCACGATCCGCACCTGGTCGCCCTGCTTGCGTACCGTCCCTTCCAGCAGCGTGCTGACACCTAGCTCCTCGCCAATGGTTTTAACGTCAGTCTTCTTGTCCTTGAAACGGAACGAGGAGCTGCGGCCGATTACCTTGAGTCCTTTGATTTGAGCCAGGGCGGAAATCAATTCTTCCGATAGCCCATCCGAAAAATACTCGTCACCCGAATTACCGCTTTCGTTAAGCAGCGGCAGAACTGCGATCGACTTTTGAGAGGCCGTTGAAGCAACATCA
>DATIOX010000148.1:0-7321 GCA_035472675.1 Candidatus Dormiibacterota bacterium | reverse complement strand
CCAGGGACTTCCTCCCAGCCGTAGCGACGCCAGAATTTTCGGCCGCGCGGATTGTCGTTTGCTACCAGGATAAGTGCTCGCTTAAGACCGGCCCGTCGCAAACCGTCGAGGCATTCATCCATCAAACGCTTACCGACTCCGCGCGCCTGGTAAGCAGGATCAACCGCCAGATGATAAATATATCCGCGTCGGCCGTCATGACCGCACAATGCGATGCCAACAATCGCAGCGCCGTCGGTCGCGACTCTGCTCAGCCCCGGGTTACGCGCGAGAAAGTGGGCAACACCTTCCCTGTCATCACCCTCGGCAATCTCGAGACCCTCGACTCGTTGCCACAGCTCAAGCGCCGCGTCGTAATCGCTGATGGAAAATTCGCGCGTTTTGATGTTGTCGCTCATTCTGGATTAGGGGGCACCTGCCTAACAGTAGAAGACGCCTTGTGACGCAGTTTCTTTCGCTGCGGAACAGGGATTATGAAATGAAATCTTCGCAACAACCTTTTGTCGATCCTGGTGCGATTGCTGGTGGCGAGGATTGTGAGGTCGGCATATTTCTCACTTCTCCGCAGGAGATAATTGATTTCAATGTTGGCATAGCGGTCGTGGCTATCTTTCACGTCGGTGCGTTTGCCAAAAAGAGCAGCCGCCTCATCAAAAAACAGAACCGCATGACTGTCCTTCGCCGCATTGAAAACATGGCCAAAATTCTTCTCGGTCTCGCCAATATATTCCGAGACGACGGCATTCAAATCGACCCGGTATAGGTCTTTCCCGAGGGTGTGGGCCAAAATTTGAGCCGCGACAAGACGCCTCGACCGATCTTTGCCTGAGAATAAAATGCGAACGCCTTTCGCGCCGCAATGTGGACGAATAAATAGCGCCAATTCGCTCAGTGGCACGCGGAATCGGGCCGGGAAGCGCAGCTCAGGTTCGATCCAATTCTCCGGATAAAGGAAGATTCTGCGGTTGGCGTCCCACAAGCGGTAATTTTTGCGCCACTTCCATTCCGCTTCAGTCTTACGGCGTGGCGTTCCGGACTTTTGGATTTTTCGCATCTGGATTGGATAGTCTATCTCGCCGCCTTCGAAGGAGCAGTACATCTTTTGCGATTAGAGGGAACTCGCTTCTGTTGTTTCGAATTCCCTCTTGCCAGAAGAGCCGGGGGCGACAACATCTTGGCATTCTTCGGATGCGATCTCGCAAACTTTTTCTCATCACCGTCGCCGGCCTCGTTTCTGCGGCATTCGCATATTTCGGCACCGGACTTCATCCGATCTGGTGGGCGCTTTGGTTGGCGCCGATTCCAGTACTGGCGATTGCGCCGCGACTTCACGGCGGCGCTGCTTTCTCTCTTGGCGCGATCGTATGGTTAATCGGCGAAATGAACCAATGGAAGTACGTCACGCGTGCGATCGAATTGCCACCGCACATCACCATTCTCTATTTTGTGGTTCCTGCTGTGGTTTTCGGCTTCGGCGTTCTGTTTGTGCGCGGTTTCATTCGCCGTGGATCGCTATTCCTCGCCTCGCTTGCTTTTCCCGTCTACTGGGTCGCGTACGAATATCTTACCGCGATGGCGTCGCCTCACAGCACATGGGGCAATCTCGCTTACACACAAATGAATTGTCTGCCCGTGATCCAGATCGCTGCGATTACCGGTCCTTGGGGAATCAGCTTCATCGTATTTCTGTTTGCGGGCGCCGCGGCAGCCTTGTTGAGCGGTGCGGGAGAACGATGGCAACGGCGCGTGCTCCCTGTGGCTGTCGGGCTCGTCGTCTGCGCAGTGCTTGTTTTTGGCAAGTGGCGATTGCAATCGAGTCCCGCGGCCCAATCGGTCACAGTGACACTCATCGCCAAAGACGTGCCGATGAGCGTTTATCTCGGCCCTGAACAGCAAGCATTGGAACTTTTGCGCGAGTATGCTGACGAGATTCGCCGTGTTACTCCCGCTGGGAGGCAAGCTGTTGTTCTCCCGGAAAAAATTGGACGTATCAGCGAGAGCGCATTGGCACAGGTGGACTCCCTCTACTCTTCAACTGCCGCTGCGACACGCGCGGCAATTGTCCTGGGCCTTGTTCGAAAAACACCGGCCGGCGCCTTCAACTCTTCCCGCTTGTATTCGGCCGACGGAAATTTACAGGCGAACTACGACAAGCATCATCTCGTCCCTGGCGTCGAACCCGAAAAACCCGGCGACAAACGAGTCATTCTAGACGAGCCCTCGGGACGTTGGGGATTGCAGATTTGCAAGGACATGGATTTTCCCAAGCTCAGCCGCGAATACGCAGCCGAGGGCGCGAACCTGCTACTGGTGCCTGCCTGGGACTTCAGTCTCGATGGTTGGTTGCACGCGCGGATGGCCGTTCTGCGCGCGGTCGAAAACGGTTTCGCCCTGGCTCGTTCGGCGCGCAACGGGTTATTAACGCTGAGCGACAACCGCGGCCGCATTTTAGCGGAAGCGGCGACAGCGCCCGGTCGTTTCGTTTCAATTACCGGAAAAGTGAACGTTTTGCGCGAGGAAGCGTTTTACACCCGAGCCGGTGATTGGTTCGCCTGGCTTTGCGTCGCCGTATTCGTCAGCCTGCTGGCGTTTCAACTATTCGGCCGGGGAGAAAAAACGCACGCGTAATTCAATCGGCGCAAACTACGACGCGGTCGCGGTCGCTGGAATAAAATTTTCCGGTTCGTCGAATCTAAGTCGCTTTCGCAACTCGTGCCGGAGCAGCAGAAGATTGATGCACATCTGAAAAACGATCGACCCGACTGATAAATACCACAGCTCCCTGATCTCAAAACCGGGCCTCCGCGAGATATACATCGCCGGCAGGGCGAATAAGATCAGCCGCGTCATCGAGCTAAACAGCGGCGGCAGCGTGTTGCCAATTCCCTGGAAAATGCTGGAAGTGACAAAAACAATTCCCGCTGAAATGAAATTCAAAGAAACGATTCGAAGGTATTCGCTGCCGAAGGCAATGACTCGCGGGTCGCGCGAGAAAAAGCGAATCAATGTCCCGGGCACGAGGAATGCCATCAACGTGAGCACCAGCATCATCAACGATGCAATGCCAATTGCAGAATAGACGGAATGCCGGACCCGGTCCGCGTGGCGGCCGCCGAAGTTCTGGCCAACCACGGGCGAAACGGCAAAGCTGAGCGCAACCACCGGCAAGAAAAACGCCTGCATCACGCGTGCGCCGATGCCGAAACCCGCCTGTGCCGCTGGTCCAAAGCCTCGAATGATCGCGTAAACGATCATGATGTACGCAAAGAGCAGCAAAAACTCCGCGCCAGCTGGCACACCAATCCGCAACAGTCCTCCCCAAATTTTTGTTTGCGGGCGAAACAGAGGGAAACGAAAACGCAGATAATGATATTTTCTTTCGAAATAAATTACGATCAGCACGTTGGCGACCAGAATGGAAATGAACGTGGCAAGCGCAGCGCCGGTCACTCCGAGTTTTGGCCACGGACCGATTCCGAAAATCAATAATGGGGCGAGCACGATGTTGAGCAGCACACTGAGCACTTGAAATCCCACGGCTGGCTTTATGATTCCAGTCGCGCGCATGGCGGAGCCCAGCGCTACCAGGGGAAACTGCAACAACAGCCCGGGAAGGAACCAGAGCAGATACGCCTTTGCCAATGTCGCTGTCTCCGCATCCGCGCTTAGCCAATCACAATAGGCAGGACGCAGAATGAATCCGACAACGCCCAACGCCAGCGCGATCACAATCGACATGACGAAGGACTGATTGAAAGCCAGCTCTGCGTGTGGCTGATCTCTTCTGCCGGCTGCTTGCGAGATTAACGTGGTTGTTCCCACACCCAACATCTGGGTGAGCGCCAGCACAATCATTGTGATGTTGCCCGCGACACCAACCGCAGCAATCGCTTCCTTTCCCAGATGTCCCACCCAGTAAAGATCGGCCAGCAAATAAAGGGTCTGCACCACCATGCTCATGGCTAAAAACGCCGACATATGCAGCAAATGTCTGGTTACTGAACCAGTCGTCAGATCCTTCATAGATTAGTTGCCTCTACAAATGCTCCGGGTGTTCAAACCGCTCGCCCCGCCATGCCGTAGCCTTGGCGGAGGCAGGTTACTGAACCCTGAGTAAGGTCTTTCACGGCCCGAAGTCTCGCTCAACGTTTCAATTGCTCAAACTCAGAATACGACAGGTTCCAGCGTCACATCGTAAGCCGCTTACGATGCATGATGGAGCTTGTGGTAATGGCAGTCGCCGCGGCGACCGCAAAACTGTAGTGGCAGGCGTGTCGGCTGCAGGGCTGTAGCCACGGCAGAGCCTGCCCGCCATGGCGGGTGCGCCGTCTGCGATGCCGAGCGCTGGCGAATGCTCCACGTTCCGCCTTCTTCATTTCCACGCCGAGCATGCTTAAGTGAGTGATGACTGAACCAATGGGCGAAAGTTTAGAACAAATGCGACTCTGCTGCCCTGTCGTTGAGTTGAGACAATACACGCTGCGCCCCGGCAAACGTGATGTCTTGATAGATTTATTCGACCGGGAATTTATCGAACCGCAGGAGACGCTCGGAATAAAAGTCATCGGTCAATTTAGAGATCTCGATCATCAAGATCGCTTCGTTTGGCTCAGAGGTTTTTCTGATATGACCGCGCGTGCAAAAGCGCTGAGTGATTTTTACGGTGGACCTGTTTGGAAAACGCACCGGGAAGCCGCCAATGCTACCATGATTGACTCTGATAATGTCCTGTTGCTGCGTCCAGCGCTTCGGACGTCCGGATTTTCGCTTGAAGATATGCAGCGGCCTCCGGTGGGATCACAAGAAGTTCCGGCGAGCCTCATCGGTGTGACCATTTATTATTTTGAGCGTCCGGTCCCACCCGGCTTTATCAATTTCTTCGAGCGCACGCTCAAGCCTGTGGCGACAAACCTGGGCGCGACGATTTCTGCGTATTTCGTGACAGAAAATAGCGAGAACACTTTCCCAGCTCTTCCGGTGCGCAAGGGCGAGAATGTCTTTGTCTGGTTTTCGACCTTTCAGGATTCGGCAGCGTACGAAAATTACGGAGCCGCTCTCGCACAATCGGAACAATGGCGCGACGAAGTCTCGGTCGGACTGACCCGCTATCTTGATAGAGCGCCGGAAATATTGAAGCTGTCTCCCACCGCGCGCTCGCAATTCCGCAGCTGATTTAACAACGCTGCAAGCAGATGAGATGGCAATTGGAAGCCGAAGCTGGAGCGCGTTATCTCTTTGTCTTTTTCTTAGCGAGCGCGAGGCGCTCCGTCTTTTTTCGGCGTCTTGCGCGTTTCTTAACGTTATCTCTGCCTTGGCTGTGTCCCATAAGTCTCAACCTTCGCGCGCTTGTCGCGATGTAGCAACGGGACGAAACTGAGGCCTGCGTCGGCGCTGTTGCTGCTGCGGCGGTGTTCGATGTGATACCTGCGCTGGCGCATCATCCTGAACTTGTTTGATCTCGAACGTCCGAAAGAGCTGAGCCAGATCGATCACGTCGTTCGCGGCCGATCTCAATATGTTCCCGAGATTTGCGGCGACTGACGCGACCTCCACGCGGATCCCGTGCCGGCGTAATTTGATGGCGAGATAAGCAAAATCGGCGTCACCAGTCACGAGGATTACAACATCGGGTCGCATCTCGATGGAAAGCTCGAGCGCGTCGATCGCCATCATTACGTCCACGTTCGCCTTGTAATGACCTTCTTCGGCGGGCGCACCGTCTTTGGTCACGACCATGAATCCATTGGAGCGCAGCCAATGGACGAACTTGTTTTTCTTGTCCCGTTCCTCCTGCCAGATTGGAATGGCGGGCGGCAGCCCGGCATAGACCACCATCTCGATCAGATCGCGTCCGGTGTTTGGCCCGGCCAGGAAATCACGGAGCTTTAACCAATCGAGCCCGCGTCCCGCAGTCCGCACAGAACTGCCGACATTCGATTCATCCACCAGCACCAACAGTCGTAAACGAGCCTGAACATCTGAATTTTTCTTTCGCACCTGGATATGAATCAACTACATCCGCGCATTTCTAGCGAGCATTACTTCTTAAAGTCAGCCGCGATTTTGAAGCAAGCGGACTGCAGTGGCGGCGTGGCGCTTGCGATTAGCTTTGTAGCCTGCCTGCTCGCGAACGGAGCCGCAGGGACGCGAGCGACATAGATGGCCAAACCGACAGGTCGAATGGAGCTTTTGGGAAAAGCGACATAGAAGGCAAAGCCGCGATGGGTAGTGGCGAGCGAGCTGGAAGCGAACGAGTTTCAAATGAGCGGGAGCTCATGAGTCAAGAATTTCGGAGCTGTCGGCTTATCACGCAGTAGGTTCAGCAAAAGCGGATGACTGCGGTCTTCTGCTAAACCCGGCGGAATCCGCTTCCACCGAAAATAATCGCCAGCGCCAGCAGGATGACTGCAACTGGCACCAGCGGCGCGCCGGTGACGTAAGTGAGGAGGACGAAGAGGATCGCGATGACGGCGAGGATTGTTGCGAGGTTGTAGTTCATAGTTTTCCTATCGTGTACCGGGTGAGGTTATCTGGAGCAAGGTTTTTGAACGGAATCGATTTTGCCCGTCGGCTTTTCTTGCCCTATGCGTTCGAAGGAAGTACAAAGACGCCTGCTTCAGAAATTGCGACCGATTTTTCCCCTCGCGCCATCGGGAACAACACAAAAAGAAGTAGGCCCGTGACGAAACCGACATCGCCGTCAGTGAAGCAACGCCATGGGTGCCTCACCACATATCTCGTTCTTGCGATCATCGCGAACTCTGCAACGGCGCTCCTTTATCTGCTAGGAAGGGAAGCAATCAAACGCAGCTCGCCGCAACACATCCCGGACTGGGCGTTCCCGGTTCTGATCGCGGTGTGTCTCTTTAACCTGGTGTGTGCGATTGCGCTTTTCAGGTGGACGAAGTGGGGCTTTTGGGGATTGGTCGCGTCAGCCGCAGTTGCCCTTTGCGTAAACATCGCGATCGGCCTGGGGCCCTTAGCTGCCATCGGCGGGATTATTGGCGTGTTACTCCTTTACGGGGTGCTCCAGATAGGGAAAGAGAACAAGGGCTGGTCGCAACTCGAATGACGTCGCGCATCGTAAGCCGCTTACGATGCATAAGTGATTTGCTTTGGTGGCAGGCGTGTCGCCTGCGGTTTAGCCGAGTGGCGAGCGGCGGGCGAAAAATTTCGGAGCTTAAACGCGACACCACCACGAACGCATTGGACTAAAGTCCTATTTGCGGCTTTCTAAACTACTGGTAAAATCATCCTTGATTACGTCATCCGACGTCCCAACGCACTTTCCGCCGGGTGAAAAAGCCGGTTGAAAGGCTTA
>DATIOX010000147.1:0-10735 GCA_035472675.1 Candidatus Dormiibacterota bacterium | reverse complement strand
TCAAGTATGTAACGTTTACGGTTCTTTGAAATCGCCCTTGTGCCGATGAACTTCGATCAGCTTGCCGGATTCATCGTAAACGCGGATCACAGAATCATGTGATCGACTGTGGTGTTTTGCGTACCCGATTGCGTCACTGACTTTCAAGTACCACAGCCCGCCGAATGGCAGCGCATCGGAAATGAGATCAAACCCGCGTTTATCTTTACGCCGGCGGACTTCGTAAACGTGCTTCTGTCTGACAGTTTCTTTCTCGCGCCTTAGCAAGTCCCTTATGGGATTATCAGTCACACACGCTCTTGTCACTCCGACAGCATGTAGAGGAGCCTCGCGTTGTCTGCCTGTAAGACAGTGAGTGTCTTCCCAGCCACTGAGAGTTGCGCTGGTTTCCGCGATAAATCGACCGACAAAAGCAGGCTTCCGTCGTCCATTACCAGTGGCGCTGGCAGATGTGCGGGAATCACAGTGGGCGGCAGAACGGTTGTGGACGTGCCGGAATAGGAGCCGTGGCCATAACCGTTTCGGCCGTAAACATTGACAGAGCCGCTCTGCGTTGTCGTGGCTGTATTGGGAATTACAAGCGGCGTGGAGTTCATCGTGGTAGCGCCGGTCTCCGTTTAACCTCCCGATTGGCGTTGGCCAGTACCGAGGGTCACGGTGACTTGGCCCGGCGTGAGAGCCATTTTTTGACCTTATTTTCCGCTACTTCCTTCTTCTCGAAGGTGGGCGTCTCGACGTTAACCGCTGTGATCTTTCCTGTTGTCGCGTCTATCCACACGTCCGTGAGGTCTTTCTCGCCCTGCTGCGTAACGTCGACCGACCAGATTAGCACTCCATTTGCCATTTCAAGCTCAGCGCTCTTTATCGCGCCATGCTTAACTTTGGCCAGCGCAATTCGTTTAGCCTGATGCTTTGTCACGCGTGCTTGCTTAAGCAGTTCTGCTTCACTTTCCTGTGCCCACAAGTCGAAGAGAGGCCAGCTCGCGCCGAATGCCAACGCGATAATCGCCGGCCTAATTGGCTTCACACAAACTTCGACCAACTGAGGGTCAATATGTTCGGTTATTCTATTGAGGGTCAGGCTCGATTAAACACTCACGGAAACCGCCCCACGTGCTCGTGTGTCTCGATCAGTCCCTTGTAGATATACTGTGCAATCCCCTTACTGCCGTGCCAGACGGCGAAACAAAATCGCACCCAGTACGATAAAAAGAACATTGGGAAACCAGACGAGCAGCTCGGGGGTGCGCATGCGGGTTTCCGCGCAACGTATCGCCAATGATCACAAAGAGAAAATAGGAGACGGCAACGATCAATCCCATAGCGAACCCGATTGAAGTCTCGCGACGATGGGCAGTGACGCCAAGCCGCACGCCGATGATTGCGAACGCGATACACGCAAACGGAAATGAAAATCGTTTGTTTAGTTCTGTTCGGCTGGCGCTGCGCTCGCGCTTGTCCTCGCTCTTCAATTGGTCCAGTAATTGCTCGATTGACAACGCAGAACGGTACGGCCGTTTCTTCTCTTTCTCGTAAAGCTCCTCGAGACTGATGGGCAGTGTGCCTTCCACCATATTGATTCCGTCACGAATCTTTCGCAGATTGGATGGGTCCTTTTGGTCGCGCTCCTGGTAACGCGCCTGATAAAGGTGCATCAGAATCTGCTTGTTCGCCAAGGTCAGCTTCGAGCATCCCGGTCCGCGCGTAAGTCACCTTCACCGGCAGCGAGTTCTGGTTCAACTCGAACACAGTGATGTTCTCGAGCTTGTTGCCTTCTTTCTTCCCCACATAAATTTTGCGTCCGGGAAACTGATCGATCACCTGATCGCTGCCAAAGAGCGCCATCGGATTGCGCGTAGCGAGATCGAAAATAGTGCCGCGCAATTTTTCCTGAGCAGCCGGGGCGGCCTGGACGTTAAGCCAGAGGCAAATGGCGGTACAAACAAGCGCGATCCCGGCGAGCGGAACACAAACACGCGAGATACTCACACCATTAGAGCGCAGTGCAATCAGTTCGTTGTCAGCGGAAAGGCGACCGAACACGAGCAAGATAGCGGTCAGCAAGCCCCAAGGAATAGTAAAAATGAGTGAAAATGGCAACACGTAAGCGATGAACGCGATTAGGTATTCCATGGGTACGTCGTGGTTCACCAGCAGCGGCAGCAGCTTGCGGAAAATATTTCCCACCACGAGCACCAGACTCAGCACCGCGATCGCGAAGAGGACGTTGACCAGCAGTTCGCGGCCAACAAATCGATCGATCAATTTCATTTCTTCATACAGAGATTAGCACAACTCAGATTTTTCTTCATGACTGGATACACGAGTCCCTATTTCAGAAAGTCGTTCACTCGCTGATCGCGCGAAACGCAAGCAGCGGATATGGTCGCATCTTAGGCTCCTGTTGCTGGGAGGTTGCGCTGCTGGGCCAACAACACAATTTGCAAGGCGCGAACGCCTATCATAATCTCCAGTCGTCATGGGGCTCGCCCGAACCGGAACACCGCATTTCGTCTGCGGCGCGAACTTCACCCGCGGCGCGGGAGGCGCGATGATCCGAGACCTTGTCTCCGGTTATTGGGACGCCCAACTGCCAGCCGCGGGACGTTCCTGAAATGTGTGGAATCTGCGGCAATGTCGCCTTTTCCCGTCTAAGCTCTCCCGAAGCCGCCCATCTTCGAGTGATGGCAATGCTCCGGTCCCTGTCCCACCGCGGCCCCGATGCCACCCGCGAGGAGGACACCGAGTTGGCGGTCATTGGTGCGACGCGGCTAGCCATTCGTGGTCTGAAAGATCAGTCTAACCAACCGATCGCGGACGCGGAGAGCGGTGTGATAGCTGTCTGCAACGGAGAGATTGACAATCATCGTGAGTTGCGCCGCTGGCTTGCAGAGAGGGGCCGCCCGGTGCAACAGGAAACGGACGTGGCGGTGATCCCCGGGCTCTATCTCGAACTTGGCGAAGCGTTCGCTACGCGGCTCGTCGGGGCCTTTGCCATTGCGGTATGGGACTCGCGCAACCGGCGTCTTACCCTGGTGCGTGATCGCGCCGGGGAGCGCCCGCTGTTTTATGCGAGGCACGAAAACGAAATCATTTTTGCCACCGAGATTGCCGCGTTGGTCGCCCCCGATAGCTTGCCGGTCAACCTCGACCGGGAGGCACTGCAAAAATATCTTCAGTTCGGGATCTTCCCCTCACCGGATACGCCGTTCGGCGAAATCCGGAAGGTCGCGCCTGGCGAATTGATCCAGTTCGACAGGGGTGGGGTGCGGCGAAAATCGTACTGGCGCTGGCAGATCAGGGAGACGGCCAAACAACCGTCCTCGCTCGACACTTTCGATCAAGCGTTCCGCACCGCGATCGGTCGCCAGACCGATGTGGACGTGGACTTTGGTGTCTTTTTGAGCGGCGGCATTGACTCGTCGCTGGTTTCGGCGGTGGTCCGATCACTGCATCCGAAGCGCCCATTGAAAGCCTACACCTTGCGTTTTGAAGAACAATCGTTCGATGAAGGCCGCTTCGCGGCAGCCGTGGCAGAACGATTGGAAATGGAACTCGTGACGGTGCAGGTCAAACCCAATGACGTGCGGGATGGATTGAAATCGCTCATCCGCATGGTCGGTGAACCGCTGGCTGACCCCGCTTGGATTCCGACGACGTTGTTGGCCCAGCGCGCGGCACAGGAAAGCAAGATGGCGCTGGTCGGGGAAGGTGCGGATGAATTGTTTGGTGGCTACCCGACTTACATTGGGGCTGGGATTGCCAAACGCTTCGTCCAGCTGCCGGGCTGGCTTCGGTTCGCCATCCGGCGCGTGGTGGAAGCGCTTCCACTCAGCGAGAAGAAGGTGACAATTTCCTTTTTGCTCAAGCGTTTCGTGGAGGGCGCCTGTTTGAATGGTATGACACGACACCAGCTTTGGGTTTCTAGCATCACGCCTACTTTGCTGCGCCGACTGGGGGTGGCACCCATAGAATTGGAAAACCATAATGCAGCTGGTGGTGATCTACTGGACCAAGCGCAACGGTGGGATTTAGAAACGTTGCTGGCTGAGGGGTTGCTGACCAAGGCCGACCGCGCGAGCATGAGTTCAGCGCTGGAACTGCGTGCGCCGTTCCTAGACGTAGCGGTAATGGAATTCGCGAAATCGCTGCCAGTTGAGGAGCGGGTGCGGGGATTCGGGACGAAGGTTTTTTTGAAGCGCTACGCGCGGCGCTATCTGCCGGATGACATCATAAACCGGCGCAAGCGTGGCCTCTCGGTGCCTATCGGCAGCTGGCTGCGCGGCCCTCTGAAAGAATGGGCCAGCGCCACGCTGGAAACGGGTCGCCTAGAACAGGTTGGCATTCACAAGCCCGCTGCGATGGAACTTTTCTTCGAACATTGCCAGCGCAAAGCCGACCATGCCCGCACGCTTTGGGCCTTGCTCGTCCTGGGGGAATGGCTGAATTGGGTGGCGACGGAAACCGACTGCAGCCAAATGGACCGGGGCCAAAGCGGCATTTTCGCTGATCCTTCGCGCAAACTGGCTGGAAAGGCACTTTTTGCACCCATCTAAAGCGTTCACCTGGAACTCCCGCCGATCAGTCGTTCAGAAGGAAATAGATACGAAAATGAGTCGTTGCCCGGCCGCGATGTTCCGACCAGAAATCATCAACCAGCTGCGAGTGGTTGCAGGAATGGATGAGCCTGCTCTCCGACGTGGACCGCGCGAAATTACGCGCTGCGAAAGAGCAGGCCCTAAAAGATGCTGCCGTCCAAGCGGCAAATCAGCGGCGCAAACAGGCAGACGCTGAGTATCGCGAATTACTCCACAAAGAAATGCTTAAAGTCGATCCGTCTCTCAAACCGCTACTCGACACAATCACCGAGTTGAAGAAACGCGCCGACGATTACTAAAGTCGCGGAACATCAATTGTGGTTGAGCCACGCCGCAAACGCGCCGATCCATCGTGAAGCAAGACAACCGAACAAATCTGAGTTAACCTTCGTCCAAAGTTGCATGAACAAAACCAGCATCTCGCTCAGTTCGCTCGCGGTCATCACAGCGTTTTCGTTTTCCAGCGTCGCTCTCGCCGCGCCAACGGACGAAGTCGCCTTGATGAAACAGGCAAAGGTATCAAAAGCTGACGCCGAAAAGACGGCCCTTGCCAAGGTTCCCAACGGCACCATCAAGAGCGAAGAGATTGAGCGGGAACACGGAAAGCTGGTTTGGTCGTTCGATATCGCCAAGCCCGGCACAAAGGACATCACCGAAATCCAAGTCGACGCCATCTCGGGAAAGATAGCCCACACCGAGATCGAAAAGCCCAAAGATCAAGCCAGGGAAGCCGCCGGCGAGAAGGCTGAGAAAAAATAAGGACCCTGGGTGAACGGGCGCGCAACCTTCGCCGCGCAAAAATTGCCTACCGAACTGCTGACGAAGGCTCTTCGATTAGGCTTCGTTCCTGCATGCGGACATACTTAGAACGTGCAATCGCCGGAGTTTCAAGCCAACCGGCTTCATCAAAGAACCACGAGCGACGCTCCAGTTTGGCAAAGAGCGGATACGTCGGTGAAAAAATGTCCAGAGGAATCGCGAACTCACCTGCGAAAGCGTTGCCCCGATATCGCGCCGCGCGAAGGCGCTCGTGGGTAAGGCAATCGAACATTTTGACATTGGAAGAGTGAACGGGAATCTGCATGCGCACACAACGCAACCTCCCAGCTGCATTTCGGCCCAAAAACAAAGAAGCGCCGATTCAGGTAGGAACTGCGCGAGAACTTTCGTAATCAACAGCATCCGGTTCCGGTCTTTGAAATACCGCTCTTGTCCCGAACGCACCCTCAAGAATTGTGGCACTCCAACCCTGAGATTCGGCGAAACGGTGGACTTCGCTATTCCGTTTCTCCCGCGCTATCTGCTTGTTTGGCCAGCAACGCTTCAAATCATCCTCAAAAACGACGCAAAATGGTCGTTTTTCGAGCTGTTCCGCAATATGTTTAGCGAGCGTTTTCAGAAACGACGAATCGTTCCCAGTTATTTCAGACTCCTTCATTGCCGCCCTTAGACACTCCTCCTTGTTCTCCAATCACTCGTTGTATATCGTTGTAAAGTTCACACTACTATACGTATTACGACAGTCAAAGTGCCAAATTTTTCCAGAGTTTGGCTAATGGGAGGTCAAAGAGATTCATACAAAGGAGAGCGTGACAGACCCTCGCTTTTGGTGTTACATCGCGTTACAGAAAGCAATGAAAAGGATACGGCGAAACAAATCGGGAGCGCCGACTGCAAAGAAAATCGTAAATATTCGGCTTAGGCCTGATCAGGAAGAGAAAATTAGCGCGCTCGTCAAGCGAAGCGCGATCTTGGATACATCGAAGGTTGTGCGCATAGCGGTCGATTGGTTGCTAATGTCGGACATAGGCGAAGTGCTTAAAAGGATCGTGGATCCGCAGGCGTTCCCTGATTATGCAATTCCGAAGAAACCCCGCGGCCGTAAAAAGCGCAGGCAATGAACCTGCTGCCGATACCTCATTTACTAAAACAGCGCGACCTGCGACTCGGCTGTGCTTTTAAAGATGAGAAGGCCGGCGTGGTATGCGTCGGCGGAGAACCGAAACATCGACAGTATTAGCAACCAAATCCACACCTACACTGAGCTCCGGCAACAGATTTACCACGACCCGTGGTTGTCCATCATCGTAGCGCTGGGCATCCCCTTCTGGATATGGTTCGGTGTCTTAGCGTACCACGCACCACGGGAAAGCTACCCGTACTACGATACGCAAAAGTCTGTGCCGCAGTGGAGCGAGCTTACGCCACTTGAAGGCAATCACAAAAAAGGAGGAGAGTACAGATGAACATTCCAGATCAGCCAATTGCATTGTCTGACCAAATCCACACCTACACTGAGTTGCGGCAACAGATTCACGACGACCTGCGGATCCAACATCCCGAATGGGTCGAGGCAAATGGCGAATCCTCCATGCGCCTCTTGGAACTGCTCGACGCTTTGGCGCGAAGGGGATCCAACGAGTCTGTCGCTGCTAACTGGAAACAACTTCCCTTAATCGGTCAGGGGGATCAGAGTGGGGACAGCTTCAAGATTCTCGTCGATCGTGAAATTCGCGAACGACGTCGCGACGAGCGACGACTTGCCGACCATTGTATCACAACGCATCAGCTCCAAGCGAGAAATTCATGATCGCCGCAGCGTTCCGTTAGGAGCTGCCTATCAGAATGCCGACCACAAATACGCAAACGCCGCCGACAACTACCTGAAATGCGGCGCGAAGAAATGGAGTGTCCATGTAGCGACTGCGGATCCAGCTAATCACGAGCAGCTCGATCGCAACGACTAAGACCGCGAGAGCTGTTGCTGTGCGGAAATTTGGAATCAGGTACGGAAGCGAATGGCCGATGCCGCCAGCCGTGGTCATTAAACCGCAAACGATGCCGCGGAGCAAAGGCTTGCCGCGCCCGGTCAAGCTGCCATCGTCTGAGAGAGCTTCGGCGAAGCCCATCGAGATCCCAGCGCCGAGACTCGCAGCTAACCCAACTAGAAATGCAGCGTGGCTACTCTTCGTAGCGAACGCAGCTGCGAAAACTGGTGCAAGGGTGGAGACGGAGCCATCCATCAACCCGCTTAGTCCCGGCTGCACGATTTGTAACACAAAGAGCCGACGATTCGCCTTGTCTTCTTGCGCCTTGGCTTGACTTGTGAGGTGTTCTTTCTGTAGCTCGCCGGCAACTTCCACATGGTGGCGCTCCGCTTCGGCAAGATCGCCCAGGAGTTCACGTGTCGAGGCATCACTGACCTTTTCCGCAGCGCGCTCATAAAAACGCTGCGTCTCGATTTCCATACTTTCAGCGTACCGGCGCACCTTTTCGATACCGAGGCTTCGAATCAGCCACACTGGTTTCCGGCTAATGAATCCCTTGACGTCCTCGCGGCGAATCAGCGAAATGTGTTCACCAAAGCGGCGGCGACTCTTCAATCAATCTACGCCGGTGACTGTCCTCCTCGGCCTCCATGTCTTTGAAAATTTCAGCGGTTGCCGGATAGGTGTCGTGCAAACGCGCTGCGAAATCGGCATAGATGCAGCCGTCCGTTTCCTCGTTGGAAATAGCTAATGCAAGAATCTCTGCCTCGGAAAGGTCTTTGAAATTTTTAGCCGTAACCTACTGCAGTCACATGGCCGGTTGAACCTACCAGATTCGTAAGCCAGACCCGAGTCTACACGAAGGAGTTCAGAAGATGGAGATCAAAAGAAGTAGTTCACAGCCCTCCGGCAAAGGGTCCCTGAAGAGCTTGCGAATTACCTCGATCCTATCGCCAAACATCTCGCGGAAGAGGTGAACGAAATATCAGATTATCTTCGAACCGAACTCCTAATTGAATAACTGGCTCACTTGGTCATTGCTCTCCGCTACGCGGGAAGAGGTGCGAGTATGATTGCGCCGTCGTTGCCAATCGCTTCGACCGGACATCCTTCCATCGCTTCTTTGCAGAGTGCTTCCTCTTCAGGGGTCTCTGGTTGTTTGTAAACGTAGGTATGACCGCCGTCGTCGTTGCGTTTGAAACTGGCCGGTGCCGTTTCGCGGCACAAATCGCAGTCGATGCATTGATCGTCGACGTAGAATTTTCCCGCTACGTTTTCGGGGTATTTGTTTGCGACGTCGGCCATAGTTTTTACGGCAAAAGTGAAATTCAACATTAGCAAGAAACGCTCTCGGCGCAATTGAATCGACGACGCGAACAGAATCGCAGACGAAGCCTGCGAATTGATTAGGTAGTAAAGAACACTGCGGTTCTGGTTATGTTCGTTTCGCGAAAGGTTTTCGATTACAACAACGAACCTTCGATCACTCATTCCTACGATTGCGGAGCGGCGTGGGAAAACTCCGCGCTGATCAGATTCCTTCCGATGAAGCACTGCAGAACGCGTTCCAACCCGCCAAGACCCGGCCTGCGGTTACGTCCCAGTCTAGCATGGATCCAATTCTGCAACGCCGCGGCAATGGTGTTGCAGCCGGGCTGCATTAATCGCGCATTGCCACCGCCTGCGTTTGGCATGCTTAAGGCCAACTGCGGTTTGTTCTAGCACAAGTCCTAATAGCCAGAGATTTTAACCGTGCAGTTCCACAGCGTCGAACCTCGAAAGCCCCATTGGCTTTGCGCGTCTGTTGGTCTGATATTGCTTGTATAAAACTTATTAGAGGAAATCGTATGCCTAACAAACCACGAGGAAGAATCGAAGCTGCGGGAGTAGGGATTGGCGCCGTGTCGGACGAACTCTTGGAGCGACGTGCGCGAGACCTGGCCGAAGAAGATGGACGCAGTGAGCCGACGGAGGCTGACCGCGCGGCGGCGCTCAAGGAACTGACCGGCCTAACCGAAGATTCGCCGCCAGAAGTCCCGCCAGGCGATGAAAATCTTACGAGCTGGAACGAGAGTCCTGATCTCATCGGTCATGCGGCTCCCACTTTCTCGCCTCCTGACGAGACGGATATCGAGGCGGAACTAACCGAAGAAGGCGTCGACGAGGCCGATATCGACCAACGGCGCGCCGCCAAGGACGATTATCGATCAGACGCCAGTTAATCGCCGATTTTAGTTTCGGGTGCGCGGTACTTGATCGTGATCTTGTACTTGAAAAAATTGGTGCATTTCCGATAGATCCGCCGCCCTTTCGGAAACCCTTCGCTGCCCTGGCAAAGTTTGCTGCCTTCCTTTTCCGTTTCGCGGGCACGTACCATATCGCGGATCGGTTGGCCGAGTTTGATTCCACCGCTGTAGCAAACTGGATTACTACAGTTGATATATTCTCCGGGGTTCGTGTAGCGCCTGACATCATCCTGAATCCGTCCAGAAACCCCGTGCCCGGTCTCTTGAACTTCAACGATGCACTGTTCTATTTCAGGGAATGCTTTTGCGAACGTTGCTTTCTCGCGTTTTTCTCGATCCTTCAGAATTTCAAAACTTACCACTCTTTGAAATCGCCCGCCTGCTCGTGCGTCAGGGGCTCCGCGTGATTCGGCCCGGGGCGACCGCTAGCGCGCGATAAACCGTTACAAGTCCATTCGGTCGCCTATTGGCTCGCCTGTTTTGGATGAGAGTATGTAATCGTCTTCGCAACCGGTCACGAGGTCAGCCACGCCATGCCACACAAACGTTTCGACGGGCTGCCCGCAAAACTTAGCCGCGCGAACGATCCGGTCCCATACCTTCTGGTCTGAGCACGGCGTCACCTTAAAGCCGGCCGGGAGCGTATCAGGATCAAGTTTCACGGAGAGTGTTTCGTTCATACGGACGTTTAAGCATCCGATTTGGCGACGGCGCAAGAGAAAAATGCGAGCGCGATCTGTGACTAAGTTGTGACCAAATCAGAACAAAAAAGATCGCCCACTAATCAAAAAGCGGCTAGGAGGTGCGCCTAGAAAAAGTTGCGAAGATTGCCTTATGCACCGATCGCGTTTTCCAATTTGCGATGGAAGTTTTCAAGATCAGTGAAGCCTCCCAGGATGAACCGGATGTCTTTCCCGTTGCCTATTACATACCCGACTCTCGATCTGAGGATGGGGGATTCAACCGGCGCCACTTCATACATTACAACAAGGCCGCTTTGCCCCTCATGACGAATTTGGACAGTTCCAGTTTCATTTCTTGGAATTTGCTTTGACTGGAGTCGCTCCAGCGCGAGGATCGCTTCTCGGAGTTCATCCAGAACCTTTGCATCGACAGAAACCTC
>DATIOX010000146.1:0-9141 GCA_035472675.1 Candidatus Dormiibacterota bacterium | reverse complement strand
GTTGCCAGGGCGACGTTTTCGTGTCGTCAAGGGCTTGCCAGGGCGTTGCTGCCAAATTTAAATCCGGGCCAACGTTCGCCAGTAACACGGCACAATCGTAGTTATAGCGGCTAAGTTTAAAGAAATTGGGCTCAAATTGGTCGTCACGATCTGTGTATTCATAACCCTTCATCCCTTCTGCAATACGCCGTACGGTAGGCGACTCACGCGCATATTCATACAAGAAGCAGGCTTTCAACTCAGCCAGCGGAATTTGTGAGAAGTCCCACTCCTCACGCAACAACATTCCCCTGGATTTTGTCTGACGTTTTTTCATTAGCCGATCACAGAATTTTACCCAAAAATCTGGGGGCGTATTGCGCCAGTAAAAGCGAGCCAAGAAAAGGGGCACGGGGGCTGGGCACTGCTACCCTTAGCCCCGACAAAAGTAATTCTTTGCCCATGCTTTTGCTAAGGGGCAAATGCGACGATCTGCCTGCCACCAGAAGAGGGAGCGATCTTCCAGTAGCGCTCGGCCTGCTTTGGTTTAACGAGTTGCCGATAGTGCTGGAAAACCAGGTTAGAGTTTGTGTGCCCGAGTTCTAACGCTAGAAGAGCAGCATCGTTGAACCGCGCCAGGTGGTAACTGGCGAAGCTGTGGCGCAAAGCGTTCTGGGGCCATTCCGTGATGCCTGCTTGTTCGCGTGCACTTTCCAGAAGCATGCGATAACCCGGCGGTGTGACGTTGCCTGATAGCTGCGCGTGAGGCTGCAGCCACCTTGCAAGGTTGGGCTGAATCTTTACAAAGCGCCGCCGTGCGCTCTTCGCTTTGCTCGCGGTTACTTCGATTAAGCCCGATTGCAGATCGATTTCTTTCCAGTCGAGTCGCTCCAGCTCGGCGCTGCGCAGTCCGGTAAAGGCACCGATTGCCACGTAAGAAATCAAATCGGAGGGCGCGTTCTCTAATAACCGCGCAAGCTCTTCGACGCTCAGAATGCCCACCGGGCTGTCGATCTGTTTTGCCTTGGCGCTTTTTGCTGCGGGGTTTTCAACACAGTAGCCACGAGTTCGTGCGAAATTGAACGTGCTAACCAGCACGCGGCGAAAGTTGTTTCGCGTCGTCGGAGATCGACATCTTCCCGTAGTTGAATCGCTCAAGCTGCGGAGCCAATTATCAACTTCCGTGGCCGTAATCTCCGCCACTGGCTTAGTCCCGAATATTGCTGCAAATTGCCCCAACCGGCTTCGAAGATCGGCAAGATAACGCCCGCTCGCGCCGTCTGCCGTCTTCACCGCCAAACGTTCCTTTGCCAGCTCGGCGACTGTGCATGAGCGATTCGCAGCCTGTAAATGCGGCAGATAAAACTTTACGGCGTCTCGGATTGTCACGCCAAATTGGGAAAGAATCTCGCAAGACTCGAGATATTCTGAGCGTTGGCTTTCAGTGAACGCCATTCCCGCAGTGCCGTAGTTTTCTTGTTCGATTAACTTTTGATCGAGGACGGTCTCCGCTTCCGATTTGTCTTTGAAGAATCGACGATTGCGCCCTTTACCAATCTTCGGCCAGGTGACGCAGTAAAATCTTCTGCCGTTGACTCTAACTTTCGTCAGCTTCGTCGCAGTCTTGCGCATAGTGACGAAAAGATGCGAAAAGAAGGCCTATTTGTCAACTATTCGTCAACTTGAAACAATACACGTGGTATACAAACGGCCTCCGGAGCCGTAGGTTGCGCGTTCGAGCCGCGCCGGGCGCAGTCACTGTGAAATCGCATAAGGCGTCGCACCAGGTTTGTTTTGAAGACCTTCTGGTGGACAGGAACTCTGGGAGAAGACGTCCTTGCTTTCGTAAAGAGATGCCTAATCATTCGCCAGCCGTCGCTCGGCTCCGTAAGGGAATACTTCTGGAATTTCGCCTGCTCGGATTTGGTGCTGGATGGCGCGCCAGAAATCGGCCCTAAAAATCTCACGGTGATGCTCCAGCAGCGCGGCCAGGGCTGGCTTTGGGAAAGCCAGGAATTGCAAAAATTCCTCGGGAAAAATGTCGTTTTCACGCACGGAGAACCACGGTTCTGCGGCGACTTCTTCCTCCGGAGTGCGCGCTTCCGGCAGTTTGCGAAAATTGCAATCCGTAAGGAAACAAAGCTCATCGTAATCGTAAAAAACGACGCGGCCGTGTCGTGTCACGCCAAAATTTTTCGTGAGCAGGTCACCCGGAAAAATATTGGAGGCGGCAAGGTCTTTGATCGATTGCCCGTAATCGCGCCCGGCGGCCGCGACTGCTTCCGCCTCGTTTTCCCGGAAAAAAAGGTTGAGCGGACGAAGACGACGCTCGACGTAGGCGTGCGCGAGGATGACGTCGCTGCCCTCCACCTTCACAATGGAAGCGGCATCGCGCAAGAGTTCGGCCAGCAGCTTAGAGTCGAACCGGTCCGCCGGGATGCGCAGATGCTCGAACTCGTGCGCTTCGACCAATCGTCCCGCGCGGTCATGTTCGAAAACTAATCGGTAGCGCCGTCGCACATCCTCGGGGGTGCTATCTTTCGGCAAGTCGAATTGATCTTTGATCAGTTTAAAAACGACATCGTAGCTCGGCAGCGTGAAAACGCTCATCACCATTCCGCGAGCTCCTTCGGCCACGATGAAACAATCGGTCGATTTGCGCAGGTGCGCGATGAAATCGCGGTAAAATTCCGTTTTACCGTGCCGATGAAAACCGATGGCGTTGTAAAGATCAATCAAACGTTTGCGCGGCATCAACTGCTGAAGATAACGCACAAGCCGATAGGGACATTCAACCGCGACCCGAAAATAGGAGCGGGTAAACGAAAACAAAATCGCAAGATCGACATCCCCATCTAGCAGCGCATCGAGCATGATGCCTCGCTCATTTTCGTGACGAACACAAAGCGCGATGGGCAAGGGCAACTGTCCTTCGCACAAGACGCGTCCCACCAGATAGGCGCCGCGTCCGCGATAAAAGACACTTGAGACAATCTCCAGTTCGGGCTGTGAATTTTTCGCCGCGCGCATGGCTTCAATTCGCGCCGAAGCCAGTTTCGCTGTCTCCGGCAGATCGCCCCAGCAGGTTTCGTCAAAAGCATCTGTCAACGCCGAACACAGCAGGTCGGGCAGGTTTTGGCCGCGATAAGTTTTCGCGATATTGATCGGGGCACTCGGCGGCGGCGCGTCGAAATCGGTATCGACAAATTCGATTGTCTGGTCCACGCCGGCAGTGGCAAAAACGCGGCGCGTTAACGAATTGAAAAATGTCTCGGCGATTTCCCACGCCGGCGAGCGCGCAATGAGCGAGGAGTATACAGCTTTGATGCCCGTCCAGATGCTTCGTTCCGACAAACGCGCGCCCATCAATTTGCGGATGCGACTTGTCAGGCCGTCGAGAACATCATTGTAGAAATGCAGGCGCTCGGCGGCGTCTTCGAAACTGCCTGCCCAATCGCGCGCCAAAAAACGTTCACGAGCACGCCGGGTGATGGCGTTGAAGCGCGTTTCGTAGTCGAAAAAAGCTTCCAGCGCGGTTTCGGCGCAACGCGCGGCGAGACGACTGTCGGTCAGCGCGGAAGAATCTTGCGCAACGTTTTCGCTGGCAATCGTTGATCTTGCATTCAACGAAACTGCTCCGCTTCGGTCGAGCCGTCCAAGGCTGCGGTCGAGCTTTTGCCGTTGGCGATAATTTGGGCGACGAGATCGAAGTAACCCGTGCCGACTTCGCGTTGATGTTTCGTCGCCGAATATCCATCGCGTTCGGCCGCGAACTCCGCCTCCTGGAGTACCGCATACGCCGCCATGCCGTGGTCGCGATAATCGCGCGCCAGATTAAACATGCTGGCGTTAAGCGCATGAAATCCAGCAAGCGTGACGAATTGAAATTTGTAGCCAATCGCGCCGAGCTCGCGCTGAAATTTCGCGATGCTGGCGCTGTCGAGTTTCTTTTTCCAGTTGAACGATGGCGAACAATTGTAAGCCAGTAACTTGCCAGGGAATTTTGCGCGCAGGTTCTCGGCGAATCGCTTTGCTTCCACTAAGTTCGGTTCGCTGGTTTCGCACCAGATCACGTCGGCAAACGGCGCGTAACTTTGCGCACGCGCGATTGCCTGATCGAGGCCGGCGCGCACCCGAAAGAAACCTTCCGGCGTTCGTTCGCCTGTGAGAAATTCGCGATCGCGCTCATCCACGTCGTTTGTCAGGAGGGCGGCGGCGTTTGCGTCCGTTCGCGCGATCAGAATCATTGGCACGTCGCAAACATCCGCTGCCAAGCGCGCGGCGATGAGATGCGTGATGGCGGTGAGCGTCGGCACCAACACTTTGCCGCCCATGTGCCCGCATTTTTTCTCGCTTGCGAGTTGATCTTCGAAATGTACGCCGGCCGCGCCGGCTTCGAGCCTTGCCTTCGTCAATTCGAAAACATTGAGCGGTCCACCGAAACCGGCTTCGCCGTCGGCTATGACCGGCGCGAACCAGTCGATATCGGTGTTACCTTCGGCGTGGTAAATTTGATCGGCGCGCTGTAACGCTTGATTGATTCGCCTAACGAGTGCCGGCACGCTGTTCGCCGGATACAAACTTTGGTCGGGATACATTTGGCCGGCAAGATTCGCATCCGCGGCCACCTGCCAGCCACTCACGTAAATCGCCTTCAGGCCCGCTTTGACCTGTTGCATCGCTTGATTGCCGGTTAGCGCGCCGAGGGCCGCGAGGCAATCTTCGTTCTGCAATAGTTGCCAAAGTTTTTCCGCGCCGCGCCGCGCGAGCGTGTGCTCGATGCGCAGGCTGCCACGCACGCGCTCCACGTCTGCCGAGGAATATGGTCTTGTTATGCCGCGCCAGCGCGCGTCGCTTTCATTCGAGTTTCTCATAACCGGGCAACGTTAAAAATTCCGCGAACTCATCGTTGGTAGTCATCTTGTCGAACAAATCGCGCGCAATTTCGAATTTCCCGCTGGCGAAACGGTCGACACCGATCACTTGTTTAATTTTCGTTAGTTCTTCCGTCAGCACTTCACGAAACAGTTTCTTCGCCACTTTGCGTCCGTCGCTCAGTTTTCCTTCTGGATGCCGAATCCATTGCCAGACTTGCGCGCGCGAGATTTCCGCCGTGGCGGCGTCTTCCATCAAGTTGAAAATCGGGACGGCGCCGCTGCCTCGCAGCCAGGCCTCGAGATATTGCACGCCCACACTCACGTTCGTGCGCAAACCTTGTTCAGTGATGGGGCCGCGCGGATTGAAATCGAGCAGGTCTTTTGCGCCAACATGGACATCGTCACGCTGGCGCGCGATTTGGTTAGGTTGTGGCATCAGGCGGTCGAATGCTTCGGTGGCGAGTTGGACCATTCCGGGATGCGCCACCCACGTTCCATCGTGACCATCGCCTGCTTCGCGTTCCTTGTCCCCGCGCACTTTGGCGAATGCTTCTTCATTTGCGTGCGGATCGTTCTTCACCGGAATCTGCGCTGCCATTCCCCCCATCGCGAAAGTTTTCCGACGATGACAGGTCTTGATGCAGAGCAATGAATATGAATGCATGAAATGCGTCGTCATCGTAATGATCGCGCGATCAGCCAGAAGGAAATCCGGTTTGCGGCGAAATTTTTTGATGCAGGAAAAAATGTAGTCCCAGCGACCGCAGTTGAGCCCGGCAGAATGCTCGCGTAACTCGTAAAGAATCTCGTCCATCTCGAATGCGGCCGGAATGGTCTCGATTAGAACCGTCGCACGGACCGTGCCTTGTTGAATGCCAAGCTCATCCTGAGCCAGCTTGAAAGCGTCGTTCCAAATGCGCGCTTCGAGGTGGCTCTCCATTTTCGGCAGGTAAAAATATGGGCCGCTCCCGCGCGCGATCAGTTCCTTGGCGTTGTGAAAAAAGAAGAGACCGAAATCAAAGAGCGCGCCGGCGACCGGCTCGCCGTCAACGAGCAGATGTTTCTCGTCGAGATGCCAGCCACGTGGCCTAACGAATAAGACGGCGGTGCGTTCGTTGAGCCGATATTCTTTTCCCTTCGGATTCGTGAACGTGATCGTGCGTCGAATTGCGTCGCGCAAATTGATTTGACCTTCCACCATGTTGGCCCACGTCGGCGCGTTGGCGTCCTCGAAATCGGCCATGAAAACTTTCGCGCCCGAATTGAGCGCGTTGATCACCATTTTTCGGTCCGTCGGCCCGGTGATTTCCACTCGACGGTCCTGCAAATCGCGCGGAATGGGCGCGCAGCTCCAATCGCCTTCGCGAATGTGTTTAGTTGCCGTTAGGAAATCCAGCGACTCGCCACGGTCGAATGCCTCTTGTCGATCTTGTCGGTGTTGGAGACATTCGCGGCGGCGCGATGCAAACGCGCGATGCAATTTCGCGACAAACGACAACGCGTCCGGCGCGAGAATTTCATCGTACCCCGTAGCGATCGCGCCCGTGATTTCCACTCCGTGAGGAAGATCGCGCATCGATGATTGCATCATAATAAAGTTGGAAGTTTACAGCTGTGTAATGGGGCTTACAATCTCGCTTTAGAATTCAAAATTCGGCCGCGCCGGGCGCATTTGGAAGAAAGTGAGAGGTGAGAAGTATTTAGTGAGATGCGGTCGGAGCAAACCTCTCACCAATCACATCTCACTTCTCACAGGAAATTTTCGCAGCGCGCAATCTCCTATCTCACCGCCTCGATTCGGTTCAACAGTAAGCCTGGCTTTACGCGGTCGTAAGACCTGCGCGAATTACAGCAGATATGAGGATTGATGCAAGCGCGGCCTCGTCGCGACGGTTCCGGAGTTGTTTTCGTATGCTCTTGAATGCGTCATGCGTTAACACCACTGCTTCCCGAGGGTCATCGGTGAGTCGAGAAGCGAAGTTATAAACAGCGGGGTAGTAACGAGCGACCAAACTATCAAAACGTGAGCTTTTCACTTTCATTGGCGGCTTCCTTTTTCGATTGGTCGCAAGCCAATTGAGTTTGCTTACATGTCTTGCCAGCAGTGGCTTGCGATCAACGCGTATGTTCATTGTCACCTCGTTCTACGGTAACGATTGAGTGAAGTTCTCGAAATCTTGTAAACGCGTGGCGCCGAGGCGAGTTTAAGGGATATTTTCCAGCGCACCTATGCTGCCAGCCACGAACCTACTCTTGGAGGAATTTCCATGTTGAAACGATCATTGACCGCTCTCTTCATTCCGGCATTCGCCTGCGCAACCCTTAACGCGCAGGTGCTGTCGTCAAATCATCTTCATCAACCCACGCTGACGCCGCAAAACAGCGGCACGACCAACGGTCTGATCGCAGTGTGGCCAGTGAACCCGCAGGTGGTTTGGGCATCCGGTCGTGCTGGCACGTTTACCGTCACTACTGACGGCGGACAGACGTGGAGAGCCGGCGTTGTGCCGGGCGCCGAAGCGCTGCAATTTCGGGATGTACAGGCTTTTAGCGCTAGCGTTGCTTACTTGATGTCTATTGGAACGTCTGGGGATCCAACAGAGTTTCGCATCTACAAGACTGAGGACGGCGGGGCGACCTGGACGATTCAGTTTGAAAATCAGAATCCGAATGCTTTCTATGACGGATTCGCGTTCTGGACGCCACACCGGGGCATCGCACATAGCGATTCGGTGAATGGAGTGTTCCCGGACCTGCGCACTACCGACGGAACGACGTGGCAGGATATAAGTAACAATATGCCGCCGGCGTTGCCGGGAGAATCCTCCTTCGCCTCGAGTGGTACTTGCGTCACAACCCAAGGTGGGCGGAACGCGTGGATTTGTACGGGTGGATCGGACATTGCCAGAGTCCTCGCCACAAGAGACGGAGGCGACACTTGGAATGCATATAACACTCCCCTGGTAAGCTCGCCTAGCGCGGGCGCCTTCACGGTCGATTTTCGTGATCCACACCATGGCATCGTGGGCGGCGGTGATTTGGACCCGGGCGATCCCAATAACGCACGCACTGCGATTTCGAACGATGGCGGTCAAACCTGGACGCTTACCAACCCTCCGCCGGTTACGGGAGCGATCTTCGGCTTAAGTTACGTAGGTCACTCTGGCGGCGGTGTCGGAGACAACGGCCGCGCAGTGGTGATTACAGCCAACGACGGCGGCGCGGCGTGGACTCCCGACGAAGGAAACACCTGGTTCACGCTGCCTGGTGTGAGCGGCTTCTGGGCAGTAGCTTTTGCCACTCCCAAAGCCGGATGGCTGGTAGGCACCGATGGTCGCATTCTAAAGATCAGCTTCTAGCGGACGTATCGCACGGCGACGCACACCAGGCTATGGCCAAAGGCGGTGACTACTGTACTCCGCTACTTTGCTTGGAAATAATGAAAAATTTCCTCAGGCCAGCGCGTCGACCCGATTCAACAAATCTTTCTTGCTGGCAACTCCCGTGATTTGATCGCGCAGTTGCCCGTTCTTGAAAAAGAGTAAAGCCGGAATGGCGCGAATATTGTACTTGAGCGAAAGGCTCTGGTTCTCGTCTACGTTAACTTTTGCTACTTTCACCGAGCCTGCTTTTTCGCGCGCAATCTCATCCAGTAACGGTGCGATCATCTTGCAGGGACCACACCATTCCGCCCAAAAATCGACGATCACGGGCTTGTCGTCCTGCTTCAGTTCACGATCAAAATTGGCTTCATCGAGCTTAATAACAGAGGAATTATCCATGGCTTTAGGAAAGATAAGTCCAAATCTGAATAATCAAAATCACCGCGGAAACACCAAGCAGCAGCCACAGCAGCGGCATCTGATTCTTTTCGACTGGTGCCACAACGACTGAAGGAATCTGCGGTGCTATCTCAGGCATGGCGACAAGGGGTTGAGTCTTTTTCGTCTGAACGGTGCCAAGAGGAATGCGCACCGTCTCTTTTATCGGCCCCGACGACGGCAGATCTGGTGCAGGCATGACCGAGGCGCCTGCGGGCACCGGTGGAGTTTGTGGCGGCTGGAAGAATTGCGGGCGGGCCACTTCCTGAACGGCAGGTTGCGGTTCGGGTAAAACGTGAACAGGCGCCTCTCGAACCGGCAACTGGATTCGAACTGTGTCGCGCGATCTCGTGTTTGAGTCTGGCGGTTTTTCCGCGGCCGCGGGAGCGAAGGAAATGCGAGTCGTCTCTTTTTTCGGTTCGTTTGGTTCGGTCATCAAGCGAAATAACTACCAGGAAGTTTGC
>DATIOX010000145.1:0-3338 GCA_035472675.1 Candidatus Dormiibacterota bacterium | reverse complement strand
CGACACCACGCCGCTCTATTCGCCGGACGGAAAATATCTTGCCTGGCGCTCGCAAGCGCGCGCCGGTTTCGAAGCCGATAAATGGCGGCTCCTCGTGCAGGATCGACAATCGGGGAACACGAGCGAAGTCGCTCAAAGCTTTGGGTATTCGATCGGAAGCTTCAACTGGACATCCCGCCCAGGTGAAATCGTCTTCACGGCGGAGAGACGTGGCACTTCTCCGCTTTTTTCGACTTCAGTCGGCGCGAATTGGACAACAATTGCAGAGAACGATGGCCTGCATGCCGACGATCTAATGTTTAGCAACGGCATCCTGTACTTCACGCGTATGTCAATTCAGGCGCCAAACGAGATTTGGCGCCTCGATCTTTCGACAGGACATGATACGAATCCCACCGCTGTAACCCAGATGAACGATGCGCTGCTGTCGAAAATCAAGATGCAGCCGTTGGAATCGTTCACCTTTAAGGGCGCCAATGACGACGACGTTCAGGGTTTCGTCGTGAAGCCGCCGGGATTCGATCCGTCGAAGAAATATCCTTTAAAATTTTTGATCCACGGCGGGCCGCAAGGCGCGTGGGGAAACGAGTGGAGCTATCGCTGGAATGCGGAGTTGTTCGCGGCGACAGGCAATTACGTTGTGGTGATGATCAATTTCCACGGCTCGACCGGTTACGGGCAGAAGTTTACCGACTCGATCAGCGGCGATTGGGGCGGCAAACCCTATGTCGATCTAATGAAAGGCCTCGATTACGTGGAAAAGACCTATCCATTCATCGATAAGAACCGCGAGGCGGCGCTGGGCGCGAGCTACGGCGGTTACATGGCCAATTGGTTGCTAGGCCACACCAATCGTTTCAAATGCATCGTGTCCCACGACGGCATGTTCAACGCTGAATCGGCGTATGGCACAACGGAGGAGCTGTGGTTCGCGAATTGGGAATTTGGTGGTCCCCCGTGGAAAAAACGGGATGTATATCGGAAATGGTCACCGCACGAGTATGCAGCAAATTTCAAGACGCCGACCCTGGTCGTGCACGGCCAGAACGATTACCGGCTCGATGTGTCTCAAGGGTTCGATCTGTTCACTACCCTGCAAGTGCTGAAGGTGCCGTCAAAGATGTTGTATTTCCCGGACGAAGGCCATTGGGTACTTAAGCCGCAGAACAGTCAACTGTGGTACAAGACGGTGAACGATTGGGTCGACCAATGGTGTGGAAGATAGGCCTCTGGCCTGTCAGGGCAGACAAGCGTCCCCGCTTGTCGATCTTCAATTGACAGGCTGGAAAACCTGTCTGCCGTGTCAGGCAAGATGCCTGACTTCCAAAGCTCGTCCCGCTTGACTTTTTGCGCAGCTTGCGCATTAAGAACGCCATCGGAAACCCTATGTCTCGTAATCTCTTTCGTATTTCGCTGCCAGCTCTCTCAATTGTCCTGCTTTTCCTCGTGACCGGTTGTGGCGAGGATCCGCGCTTTTCTGAGAGGACGCAGTATTTGGGCGGCGTTTACGGCAACGCTGAGGGTGGTCCCCCACGCGACACCGTCTCCTATTGGGATGGAGACAACGCAAGCGGAATCCCCTCGGTAAAAATCAGTCTCGGTGAGCAGCGCGCATATTTTTACAAAGGCGGCGTACTGGTTGGCGTTTCGCAGCTGTCAACCGGCCGCGAAGGACTCAACACCCCGTTGGGTCAGTTCAAGATCACCCAAAAGGACAAAGACCACGTCTCGAGCTTATTCGGAGACTATGTTGATGGCGGGGGCAATGTCGTGGTTCCCAATGTCGACATTAATAAAGATCCGAAACCGCCGGGCGCTCACTTCAGGGGCACACCCATGCCGTACTTCATGCGCATTGTGTCAGGGACGGGCATGCACGCAGGTTATTTACCGGGCTATCCCGCGTCGCACGGATGTATCCGAATGCCCGAGTTCATGGCTGAGGATTTCTTTAGGTCGGTCTCAGTGGGGACGCCGGTCACGATCACGAATTAGGGATCTTTGGGGAGGCAGTATCTGGGCTTGCAGAAGATTCCCGGTATCGGCATTCTGATTATTCCGCTGCCAGGAATATGATCGTTATCACGCAACCAAACGCCACTGAAGAACAGATCCAGCGGATCATCACGCGTGTGCGCGAGTTCGGCCTGGAGGCACAAATCAGCCGCGGCGCATCACGCGTGATCATTGGCGTAATCGGGCCGGAAGCGCTGCTTCGCGAAAAGCCGATCGCCGCGATGGCCGGGGTGGAAGCCATCATTCCCGTGTTGAAGCCATACAAGCTTGCAGCGCGGGATTCTCGCGGCGCCTCCTCTGTCGTAGTCGGCGACGTGCGTCTGGGTGAACATGAGGACGTTGTTCTCATTTGCGGTCCGTGTTCGGTCGAAAGCCGGGAACAGATTTTGTCGATCGGGACAATCGTCAAAGAATCCGGCGCAAAAATTTTGCGCGGCGGCGCGTTTAAGCCACGGACCTCGCCATACAGTTTCCAAGGGTTACGCGAAGAGGGGCTTCGTTTCCTCGCTGAAGCGCGCGCGAAAACCGGTCTGCCTGTGGTCACCGAAGTGATGGATCCGCGCGATCTCTCGATGATCGAGAAGTACGCCGACTGTCTTCAGGTTGGCACCCGCAACATGCACAACTTCTCGCTCCTTAAGGAAGTGGGCCGCAGCAGACTTCCCGTGCTCCTCAAGCGCGGATTCAGCGCCACGATTTACGATTTGATGATGAGCGCGGAATACGTCCTGAATGAGGGCAATCCAAACGTAATCCTCTGCGAGCGCGGCATTCGAACGTTTGAGACGGCAGCTCGCTACACCCTCGATCTAAGCGCTGTTCCGATTTTGAAGTCTAAGACGCATCTGCCGGTCATCGTCGATCCGGCACATGCCCTTGGTCTGCGCGAATTTGTTCCGCAGATGTGCCTGGCCGCAGTCGCAGCCGGTGCGGACGCGCTGATGATTGAAGTGCACGATTCTCCCGAGATGGCCAAGAGCGACGGAAACCAGGCGCTCACGCCGGAGATTTTCGCCGAACTCGTTCCGCGTCTCCGCGCCGTTGCCACGGCTATCGACCGCGCTTTGTAAAATTCGGCCCGAAAGCCTTCGGACCGTTACTTTCCAACGCGTTGAGGACAACGCGTTCCACCTTGCGCAAAGGTGGATCGGTTTCTCCTGAAATGCCCGTCCGGCTCGGACCGACGCCAAGACAGATCGCCGAAGGCGCAAGAATGCAGACGTGGCTACAACTCTGTCAGAATTTAGCGTAAACTCTGCAGTGGAAAAACCAGTCGGCAGAGAGCTTCTGGAACGCGTCGCAGCGAGCGAACCCATCGCGCG
>DATIOX010000144.1:0-10158 GCA_035472675.1 Candidatus Dormiibacterota bacterium | reverse complement strand
TTTACGCGGTTGAGACGCTTGTTGGGCAATGTTTTGCACCACCTGAACAGCGCTTTGATCAAGGAAATAACTCATCTGTTGCGTAACCTTGTCCCAAGCGCCTGCCGGATCATCGCGGAAAACAACACCGATGATGGCAAGCAGCACCAAGACGAGTGGCGCGAGCGAAAAAACTGTATAGTAGGCGAGTGCGGCGCCCAATTGTGGCGCCTTATCCTGTAACCACTCCTGAAATGTTTGTTTTAACTGGCTAAAAGCATTCCCAATAAACGATTTTGACCGCTGAGACTTGTGCTGATCAATCACGAGAAGACCTCAAACAACATTCGCTCGCAGTTCCTTGTTTGGTTTGTGCAATCAAACGCCTGTGCGGCGCTGAGCAGCGCGACTATGTGATTGAGGGCGGCCACCTGCGTTTGGTCTGCGAATAGATCAAAGAATGCTGTTAAAACCGCCGTTGCCGCCGATGGAAGCGCGTTCGGTCGATGAAATTCCGCCTGGACACGACTGGCAGTACGAGCCGAAATGGGATGGCTTTCGTTGTATTGCGTTTCGCGATGGTGAACAAATTCACTTGCAATCGAAGGCCGGTCAGCCGCTGGCGCGTTATTTTCCCGACATTGTGGATGCTATCGCTCAATTGCCCGCGCATCAGTTTGTTTTGGACGGCGAGCTCGTAGTCCCCGTCAGCGGCGCCCTCTCATTCAATGAATTACAACTGCGTTTGCATCCGGCCGCGAGTCGCGTTCAGAAACTGGCCAAAGCCCATCCAGCGATGTACATCGTCTTCGATCTCCTCGCTGAGAATGGGCGAGTTTACCTGAAGCAACCTCTGCACATACGCCGGCGCTCTCTTGAAAGATTCGCACGTTTGAACTACAGATCGGCCAAGAATTTTCGTCTTTCACCGGCAACGACCGATCACCGGACTGCCAGTAAATGGTTTAAGAGAGCCGGCGGCGACCTTGATGGTGTTATCGCCAAACGCCTGAATGCCGCGTATGCCTCTGGTGAACGCACAGCAATGGTGAAAGTAAAGCGAATCCGCACGGCCGATTGCGTTGTTGGTGGATTTCGTCACGCCCGTGGCACGCGCGTGGTCGGTTCGCTCCTTCTTGGACTTTACGGCGAAGATGGCTTGCTCCATCACGTCGGGTTTACGTCCGCTTTCAAAGCATCGGAACGTCGTGGACTGACAAAGAAATTTGAAGCGCTAAGAAAACCACCTGGATTTACTGGCAGCGCTCCAGGAGGACCCAGCCGTTGGAGTACGGACCGCACGGGTGAATGGGAACCGGTTGCTCCTAAAGTAGTCGTGGAAGTTGCCTATGACCACTTTACTGGCGGGCGATTCCGGCACGGCACAAGGCTTCTTCGCTGGCGCGTGGAGAAAGAACCTCGCCAGTGCACGATGGACCAGGTGGAGCGCCGCGAAGGCAAATCGCTCGCGCTCCTGTAGTCAAACATCGCAGCCGCCGCCGTAAAGGAATTTTGTTGCGGCGACTTTATCGGCACGTGGAGTCGTATTCATTGCGGGCATTTTCAATCTCTTCGAGACGTCAAAAATTTCAGGATCGCAGCTTCAGCAGGCTTAAGCTGATTGCCTCTGGACTTTTTCATGGCTTCGCCCAATCCCGGGACACTGGTGTTAGCGAGATATGTTTCGAGCACAGCAGGATGGACGTAACATTTGCGGCAAATCGCAGGTGTGTTGCCAAGAAGCTCGGCTACCGCGCAAATAGCTGTTTTAACATTCGCTTTCGCCTGTTTCTTCGTTTCGAACGGTTCTTGCGCGTTGAGAGCCAACGCCGCAAGCAGCGTTCCCGCCCATGTCCGGAAGTCTTTTGCACTGAAATCTTGGCCCGTGATCTCGCGCAAATAATCGTTCACATCCTGCGATGTTACGTCTCGCACTTCGCCCTTGTCACTGATGTACCCGAATAGGTCCTGGCCCGGCAGATCTTGACACTTCGCCACAATTTTTGCGATTCGCCGATCCGTCACGTCCACTTCGTGTTGACGTCCGCTCTTTCCACGGAACCGAAAGCGCAACCGTGCGCCCTTCACGGTCACGTGCCGATTTTTCATTGTGGTCAAACCAAATGATTTGTTCTCGCGTGCGTACTCCTCATTGCCGATCCGGATGAAAGTTCGTTCAAGTAATTGCACCACGGTCGCGATCACTTTTTGCCGCGGCAGGCCAGGCAATTTGAGATCCGTGGCTACTTGAGATCGGATCCTTGGCAGCGCCTGCGCAAATGCGGCGAGGCGTTCGAATTTATTTTCATCGCGGATCTCGCGCCAACGCTCGTGGTAACGGTATTGCTTCCGCCGACGTGCATCACGCCCGGTCGCTTGGATGTGGCCGCTGGCCGATGGACAGATCCAGACACCCGTCCACGCAGGTGGAATCGCTAGACGTTTGATCCTGAGGAGGCGTTGCTCGTCGCGGATCAATTTACCTTGCGTGTCAAAGTACTCGAACTCGCCATTGTTCGCTCTGCGCGTGTAACCCGGACGATCATCGCTAACATATTGCAGACCGGCTTCCTCAGCCGCCTCCACAGAATCATTAGCAACAGTTGCGTCGAGTGCTTTCCCGTTACGACTGTTTGTCCCAGGCGCCCCCATTAGAAAAACATCACTGCGAACCAGCCGTCTCCTCAAACGCCTGTTGAGCTGCCCAAATCCGTTCGATTCCGATTCGCTCCATTCTATTGTTTAATTCGCATGTCGAAGTCTAATCGCATGGGAAAGCCATCGTAGTAAGCAAGGCGTCTCGGCCTGACGGGAATCCAGTCGCGTGTGTTGCATCACAATGGGCGCATCCGACTCGATCAAACTCGACTACGGCGTGTCGGGACGTCTTTGCGGATCGTGAAAGACATACCAGAGTCCAGCCGTAGTGACGAGCAACTGAAACAACATGATGCCGATCCGTTTCATGCCGGGATGTTTCGCAACGAAAAGTAGTCGGGGGCTGCGTGCCCAATTGGCTCGACCTTTTCAACATGCCGGTTGAGTACGATGCGGTCATAGTCGGCTCAGGCCCGAATGGTCTTGCGGCTGCGATTACGCTGGCGTACGCGGGTTGTTCAGTTCTTGTGTGCGAGGCGAACGCGACAATTGGCGGGGGAGCGCGCTCGGCGGAACTGACGCTGCCAGGCTTTTTGCATGATGTTTGCTCGGCCGTCCATCCGCTCGCTGCAGGTTCTCCATTTTTCAAGACCCTTCCGCTCCAGCGATCTGGTCTCACATGGATTCAGCCGGAAATCCCATTGGTGCATCCGTTTGATGACGGTTCCGCGGCGTGCCTGCACCAAGATATCGATCGCACGGCCGAACATCTTGCCGGCGACTCGCGCGCTTATCGGCGGTTAATGAAGCCGCTCGTTTCCCATTGGGAAAATTTGGCGAACGAATTCCTGCAGCCGATGCTTCACTTGCCGCGACATCCAGTGATTTTAGCGCACTTCGGGATTTTGGGACTTTGCCCGACAACATTGCTGGCGAAGTTCTTGTTTAAAAACGAACCTGCCCGCGCGCTTTTCGCTGGAATCGCTGCGCATTCATTTCTTCCTTTGGAAGCGCCGGTCTCCTCCGCGTTTGGTTTGGTGCTCGGGCTTGCCGGGCATGTTGTCGGCTGGCCAATCCCCCGCGGCGGTTCGCAGCAAATTACAAACGCGCTCGCTGCTTGTCTTCGTGAACTCGGCGGCAAAATCGAGATTGAACATAAGGTCGATGATCTAAAGGACCTGCCAGAATCGCGCGCCGTTATTCTGGATATTTCTGTCTGGGAATTCTTGCGCATCGCTGGTCACCAAATGCCGTCGCGCTATCGCCGACGACTGGAATCGTTTCGGCACGCACCTGGAATTTTCAAAATCGATTACGCTCTAAGTGAGCCGGTTCCGTGGAAAGCGGAGGCTTGCCGCCGCGCCGGCACGGTTCATCTCGGCGGCGCGATGAATGAAATTGCAGCGGCGGAAGGCGATGTGTCGGGAGGGAAAATTCCGGAGCGGCCATTTGTACTCGTGGCGCAACAGAGTTTATTTGATAAAACTCGAGCTCCGGCCGGACAAGATACGCTTTGGGTTTATTGCCACATTCCATTCAATTGCAACGTTGATATGTCGGATCGAATTGAAGCCCAAATCGAACGATTCGCTCCCGGTTTTCGCGATTGTATTCTCGCTCGTCACAAAATGAATGGCGCTGAGCTTGAGAAAGCGAACCGTAATTTAACCGGAGGCGACATCAACGGCGGTGCAGCGGATCTGGCACAGTTGATTGCCCGACCGATTTTCAGTCCCACGCCTTACCGCACTCCACTTGAGGGAGTTTACTTATGCTCAGCTTCCACACCGCCGGGAGGTGGCGTTCACGGGATGTGCGGATATAACGCAGCCCGCGCAGCATTGCGCGACATTTTCGGCGTGAAACCTGTTCGTTGAAAACAGCGTTCAGCGGCGGTTTTGCGTAATCATTTCTTTACGCGCAAACCACTGTTCGTTTTCGAACGGTACCTTGATAGCTATTGATCAAAAAGGAACAAACCATGAAGACAAAAAGGCTAATCGCCACAATAACGGTCAGTGCTGGCCTCATTCTCGGACCGGCCGCCTTGGCGCAGGAAGAGACTCCTGTAGACATGAAGGACCTGCCGTCCCCGGCGCAAACCACTATCAAGGAAAAAGCCGGGAACGATCAGATTCTTCGCGTCGCAAAGGAGACTCGCAAAGGCAAGGAATGCTATGACGCGGTCGTAAACAAGAACGGGAAAGAAGTGGCTATCCGGGTGGATTCCAACGGCAAGTTCATGGGCACTCATCCGGAGAAGGCCGAGCAGAAGGCGAAGACCAAGGGATACTAAACAGTGCGAGTCGGGTCGAGTATTGCCTGCTCCGAGGTGGGTGGACTTTTCCCGGTAGCGGATTAATGCGGATTAATGGCTCGAGTCGCCTGTTCGAGGCATCCTACAGGCGCCATGGGGACGGTCTACGTTTCGAACTGTAAGCAATCGCGTTGCGACATACGACCGGCCAGCCTTTGAGAGCCGTCAAATAAGTTGATGGGAGATCCACGAAACGTCGCGCACGCCAAAAAAGTCAGCCAGGAGAAGCATCATAAGGAAAAGCATGCTCCAAGGGCTGGCCGTGCTCCGACGCAGCGCACTAAGAACGTCCAATCCGAAACCAAAGCTGCCACCGAGAGAACTGCGCCGACGGCCGAAGCTCCGAAGCCAACTCAACCAGTAGAACCGACGCAGCTGGAGAGATCGCTTGTAGTCCTCTCCAAACTTAAAGAGATGGAGTTTCATTCACGAGCGAATATCGAAAAGCTAGCTGAACTTAGTTTGACCATCGAGGAGGAGCTCAAGCAAAAGGCGTTCGGTGATGCGATCAGCGGCGTTTATGCTGCGCAGGACGCATTTCAATCCAAGATTCTGAAGCTGATCGAAGACTACGAAGCGGAGTGTGCGCGTTTGTCGGGCTCTGCCTGACGTACGCTGTTGATCCCACCAGACTTCGATTCTTTCGCGCAATCTTTTTGCGCGCCAATGGGCACTCAGTTCGAACAATCCTCAAACCTGACAGTCAATACTTAACAGACATGAAAACGAAAAACCTATTCACAGTAGCAGTGATAAGCGCCGGCCTCGCATTCGGCGTGACTGCACAAGCGAAGGAAGAAAAACACGAAGAACAAACTATCAGCAGTTCTGATGTCCCTGCCGCTGTGCAGCAGGCTGCGCAGGCGGAAGCCAAAGGCGGAACGATTGTTCGCTGGGAGAAAGAGGGCGCCAACTTTGAAGCCGTGATCGACAAGAACGGCAAGCAAATTAGCGTCGAAATGGATGCTAACGGCAAAGTGCTGAGCAAACACAACGAAGCCAAAGAGCACAAAGAAAAAGGCGAGAAGTACTAATCTTGGGTGGATCGCGTTGTCTTAAACGCGATAGTGGGAGAAGCGCGGCGAAGATGAATGTCTTTGACATCGTCTTCGCCGCCTTCGCACCCTAAGTGATTGTAGCTGGGTCACTGACCCGAGCACCGTTTTCAAGCGAACCCGCGAATGCTCGAGTAGATTATTCCACCAAGCATTGCTCCAATAGCTACCAAAGCAACGTCGCGCTTCAGCAAAGCGATCAGAAGAAAGGAAATCACCGCGATACCGACAGTGGGCCAGTCGACAAGCGCCTCGGGAATCAAATCCAGCGATACGACTGCGATGACGCCTACGACTGCCGCACTAACCCCGGCGAGGAAAGCCTGAATCGGACGATTCTCCCTGAGTTTTTCGACATAATGCGCCCCCGCAATCACAAAAATGAATGACGGCAGGAAGACGAAGAATGTTGCTAACACTGCTCCCGGGATACCGCTGGCGAGATAACCGACGAATGTTGTGAACAACATGAACGGCCCGGGCGTTGCGACGCTAAGAGCAACGCCATCGAGCAACTGGCCGTCGGAAAGCCAATGGTATTGCGCAACCGCTCCACGTTGCACAAAGACAAGCGATGCATAGGCGCCACCAAAGCTCAGCAATCCGGTCTTAAGAAATAACCAGGCGACTTGGAGCCATCGGGAATCGAGTAATGGAAGCGTCAGACCCAGTCCGCCAACCACCAGAGGCAATGTCGGCGCGATTTTCCTTGGTAACCGCAATCCTCGGTCGACGACGAGATTCAACACACCGGCGATCAGAAGAATCAGCAAGAAGTTGATTCCAGCGAACCGCATTCCTGCAAACGCACCTACGACCAGAGTTGCCAGGAAAAAATTCCGGATTGAGGCGCGCCCTAGCTTGATGATACCCGCGGCGATAATGCCCAGCACAGCCGGCTTAAGAACGTAGAGCGCGTTGTTAACCTGAGGCAGCTTGCCATACTTAACATAAAACCAACTCAGGACGATCATCACGACTGCACCCGGCAGAATGAAAGTAAGACCAGCCAGAATGCCGCCCCAAACCTTTCTTTTCAGATAGCCGACATAGATCGCAAGTTGGAGTGCCTCAGGACCGGGAAGCATATGACAGAACGCCATGATCTTGACGAAGCGATCCTTGGACAACCACCGCCGCTTTTCCACCATATGATTGAACATCATCGTGATCTGCGCGACGGGGCCGCCGATGTTAACGAAACCGAGAAAGAGAAAGTAAAGAAACACTTCGTGCCACGACGGTATCTGGTGGTCCGCGTCGGACTCGTTCTGTTGATCGCGGTTCATCGGCGTTGCAGAAACGCGTAGAGCGCATCGAAGCATTCAAAGCCGCGTCGCAAAATCTCTTGGTCAGATAACCCTTGTTTTGCCCAACCTTTGAGGACGCGATCAATTCCCACGGCCTCGACGCGCTGAAATCGCGCGTCGTCCAAGTCCGCGTCGTGGATCATTTCTCCGATCTTGACCAGAGACTTGTCTGAAATCACAAAGCGTTTCGTGAGCGTTTCAAAAGTGCAGTTGTTGCCATGATGCGAAAATTCCGCGTCGAGCATGTCGAACGGAATTGCATCTGGAACGGCGTCAGCGGTTGGCGCAAAAACGAATTTCGGTTTGCGGTCGATGAATTTCGAGATCAGCCACGCCGATCCGACTCGGTCGATCTCTGGCCGTGGCCGCGTCAGCCACGTTTTGCCCTGGTATTGCTTCTTATCGAGCACTGCCAGAGGTCGCGCGCGCCTCGGACCTTCCGCTCGCCGAAGCAACATCGCAACGTCGTGCCCGCGCGGGCTATCGAAGAAATCGATGGCCCGAATTTGCCGAAACTGACGAGTGAGCCGCTCGAGCTCTGCCGCCGCTTCTTCGGCATCTATTTTCTTCTGGCGAGCGATGAAATTCTGCAGAGACCTTCGTAGTTCGGCATAATCTTTGGCGCGGGCTTCGTTAAACATCGCGACGACCTTCTCCCTGGTTAGTCCCTCGATTTCCTGCGCGCGAACCAGCGTAGAATCGCCGCCATAATCGCGTATCTGCTTCGCGAGCCATTGGAACTGCTCGTATTGCGCCGGCTCATCGGGGAGGAGATAGGTCGATGTCTTGATCTGCACGGCGCCCATCTTCTTTAGGCGTCGCCACACCGCCACGCGTTCGGTATTACGGTTCGTCGGAAGGCTGAAAAGAAGGAGGAGCCAGGAGGTGGGTTTCATCCTTCCAACGGTGCTCAGAGAAATATGTATTGCAAATGTGATTTGATTTTACATCGAAGCTGCGTTTTTTTGAACGAACCGGAACCAAGCCGCAACTAACCTGGAATAACAACCATGAAAACAAATAACCTAATCGTCGTAGCTTTAGTGAGCGCCGGACTGGCGTTTGGCCTCACCGCGCAAGCGAAAGAAAAAGAAGAAGAAAGCATCAGCAGTTCGGATGTGCCTGCCGCAGTGCAGCAGGCTGCTCAAGCTGAAGCCAAAGGGGCAACCATTGTCCGCTGGGAAAAAGAGGGCAGCAATTACGAAGCGGTCATCGAAAAGAACGGGAAACAAACTGGCGTTGAGATAAATGCCAACGGCAAAGTCGTAAGCCGCCACGACGAGACTAAAGAGCACAAGGAAAAAGGCGAAAAAGGAGAGAAATACTAACGCAATGACATCGCTGCCGGTTTGCGCCGCGGTGCGCAGCCGGCGGCGATTTCGCTCCACTCTACTGGTATGAAACAATTTTTCTACGCAGCGATTCTTGTCGGGATTATCTCGGGCGCGTTCGCTGCCGATATAGACACAAAGCGCATCGACGAACTAACGGGGCTCAAAGGAAAGATGAATGAGAAGGAAGGCGTCTATAAAATTACCTTTCCGCGCGCTGATGTGAAGGTGGTCGTCGATGGATGGACCATGCCTCCGTTCATGGGACTGGGCACTTGGGCAGCGTTTACAAAAGGCGAGCATACGGAAGCGATGGTTATGGGCGATACAGTTCTCTTCGAAGATGAAGTAAACGCCGCGATGTCAGCCGCGCTGGACAACGGGCTCAACGTGACGGCGCTGCATAACCATTTCTTTTTCGATCGGCCCAAAGTTTATTTCATGCACATCGAAGGCGAAGGCACACTTGATAAATTGGCCGGCGCTGTACGAAAAGTCTATGACACCATCAAACAAACTCGCGCAGCCACTCTGCAGCCCAAAGATTCTTTCGGCGATAAACCGTTATCGGAAAAAAGTTCGATTACGGCCGGACCTCTTAACGAGGTCTTTGGAGCGCAGGGTGAATCCAAAGATGGAATGGTAAAATTCACGTTCGGTCGTCCTGCAAAAATGCACGGTGTCACGCTCGGTAACAGCATGGGCGTCAACACATGGGCGGCATTCGCCGGCAGCGATGACAACGCCATTGTGGATGGAGATTTCGCAGTCACTGAAGACGAATTGCAGCCGGTGTTGAAATCGCTGCTCAAGGACCATATCAACATCGTGGCCATTCATCAGCACATGACGCATGAAGAGCCGCGAATCATGTTCTTTCATTATTGGGGCAGAGGCACGGCTAAAGACCTGGCCCAGGCTGTCAAAGGCGGATTTTTGGTTGGTGGACTGCTAGGGGTGAGCTCACCATTGCAAAATTGAGCGCGTCTTTGTCGAGTAAGACGGCGTACGTTGCCGTCGCGCTTTGTTGCACAGGCATCGTCACGGTCGCTGCACAAAGCGCAGCGCCACTCAAACTAAAACAAACGATCCCATTATCGGGTGTCGAAGGACGCATCGACCATTTCGCGTTCGATCCCGCTGGGGAAAGATTGTTTATTTGTGCGCTCGGCAATAACACCGTCGAAGTGCTCGATTTGCGAAAGGGCAACCGCGTCCACTCGATCACGGGTCTCGGCGCACCGCAGGGAGTCGCCTATGTCCCGGAAGTCGATCGTTTGTTTGTTGCCAATGACAAAGACGGTATTTGCAAGATCTACGATGGAAAATCATTCCAGGTTGTCGGAGAACTGAATCTTAAAGATGACGCTGACAATGTCCGTTACGATGAGGCGACGAAGAAGATTTATGTCGGATTTGGCAGCGGAGGCATTGCCGTTGTTAATGCGCCCGACGGGAAACAGCTCGGCTCGATCAAACTCAGTGCACATCCCGAAGCTTTTCAGCTGGAGAAAAACGGTAACCGGATTTTCGTCAATGTTCCCAATTCGCGTCACGTGGAGGTAATC
>DATIOX010000143.1:0-2302 GCA_035472675.1 Candidatus Dormiibacterota bacterium | reverse complement strand
CGGCAACGTTCTCGTCGGCGCGGTCGCGTCTGTGGTTGTCTGGGGTATTTATGGTCCGCTGGCATCGGTCGATCTGCTAACCGGAGAGATGGCGGGTGTGCATTTGACCGTTGCGCAGCTGCTCACCTCGCTTGTGATTGGATTGAGCGGTGGTAAAATTCTTACATTGATGGCAGAGAAACAGGCGGCGACGATTTCCAAAGATCAACTCGCTGCCGCCGTGAAAGCGCTAACGAAAGGTTGATATGGTTATCGAAGACCAGAAAGCCGCAAAGATTCAGGAGCTTCTAAAGCAGCTTTCCACCGCGGATACGTTTCAATCGGTTGCGATCACACGGGAAATCAGGGACATCGCAACTGAAACCTCGGAGCAGGAACGTCAGGCCACGACGAGCAAGCCTGTCGCCATTAATCCGGCACAAAGGTAGTTGGGTTCTAAGGCGAAATGCGCAGATCCCGGGGTGGTCGGGGTCGGCGTTGATTATTGGCCCCGAGCATGGCCGAGATCAACACTCCAATCGAACAGCTCTCGCTCGAAGAGCGCGCGCTCAGTTCGCCGCGTGGTTCCACGGTTGGAACGATGACGAGTGGGACGAGCGGATGCAGCGTGATATCGCCACGGGCAAATTTACGCTATTTTGCGCGAAGTGGACGATGACATTAAAGCGGGGCGCTTTCGAGATATGCCGCGAAATCCAGAACGCATCGGCGCTTCTGGGATCGCTTCGACCAGCTGTGGCGGTAAATACCATTAGCTAATCGGCAGTCGCAGCCGTACGTTGGATCCGTAACAATCGCAGCGTCAATCGATCGCGCACGTGTGCGGCCCCTTCTCTCTGCACACCAAACTGAATCATGAATGCTATCGCTGCGCATAAAGACGAGCTCGAAACGTTGCTCGTGAACTTGTCGGGCAATACTGCCGTCTCAGGGATAGGTTTCGCGGCGTTCCTGGATGCTTATATTACTTGCCTCGATACGAACTGTTCAGACATCAGCGCCCGCGTCAATCCGCCACCAGCGCCAATAAACGGAGAATTAACGTGGAACCAACATTGACCCAGAACTGCGCGCTTTACTACGCCCAACATAAAACTTCAAAAGGTCGTGCGGCGCTTTTCAAGAAGCTTCGCGCAGCGGCCCGCAAGCGGCGGCCGGATGTTCGGCGGCAGCTGACCTCCGGCGACTTGTTCATCGCAGCACGACTTCATCAGGACAACGGGCGCTGAGCCGCTTGCTTGATTGCCTCATGGGTCCCCTGATTTTCGCAAGTTCACAAAACGAAGAACCCGATTTTGCCGCAGAGCGACGTTGGGAAAACGAAGGGGGAAATCCCGGGCAACTTCAGCAGTCACTGTGTGACGATCGCAAAGAGACGCCAGCACCGCGAGGCACGCTGAAGGCATTCTCCCACGAGGTCAACGGCACATGCACCTAATCCAATTCCGCGAAATAATGCGAGATGCTGAAGTCGCATATGCAATTCATCCTATCGTGCGCAAGTACCTCCTAAGTGCAAAGGATACGACCAAAGCCCTGATCGCATGCGGCGTGCCGAGGGCTGCCAATGTAGCTCAGATTACGAAGGCCTGGTAATGACCGTGACCAAACGGTCAAAAAGAAGCAGCCTGATTTGCAACGGCCGTGGACGCCGTGCGATTTCCGCGACTTCGCAGAGAAGAATGACGCGACCGGGCGCAGCTCGATGCTCTGATCATGAAGTGATGCGACATCTGTCGCGCTCCCAGATTTTCAGAGATTACGAATGGGCTTTCAGCAAAGCCACGGGTTTGCCGCTCAATATCCGAGGCCGCGATTCATGGTCGCCTGCACACCATGGCAAAACGGATCACGCTTCATTCGCCGCAATTCTGGCTCGTTTCAACAAGGCTCGCGCCGCATGCCTAAGCGCCCAAACCAACGCATCTAAAGAGCCGGACTCGACAACGCGCACCGCCACTTGGTTTGCGGGACTCTCCGAAAGTGCAGTGCCGGTGTATGCAGGTGACCACATTCTTGGTTTTCTCGAGACGGGTGAAGTGATGCTCAAGAACCCGACTAAGAAACACTTCGCGAGCATTACTCGACAGCTCCGCGCGTGGGGTTACAAGACAAATTGGAAACAGCTTGAGCGGGCTTATTTTCGGACGTGCGTTTTATCGCCGGATCGATATCGCGCGATGTTGCGGCTTCTGAGCATTTTTGCGCAGCACCTTTCAATCTTGTCAAACCAACTGGTCGTACGGCGCGAAACGGATGAGTCCGCAAATATGACGCGAGCGCGGCAATTCATCGAGGAACA
>DATIOX010000142.1:0-5436 GCA_035472675.1 Candidatus Dormiibacterota bacterium | reverse complement strand
GCTGTCGGCGGACATGCTAGCTGGAGGCGCAAAGCTTCAGACGCGCGACGTCGATCTTCATTTGCCAAAATTCAAACTCGAGCCGCCCACCATGCTCTTGGCGGAAAAGTTCGAAGCGCTCGGGATGAAGACGGCGTTCGACAAGCCACAGGGCAGCGCAAATTTTGACAAGATGGCGCAGCGAACACCGAAGGATTACCTCTATATCTCGCAAATCTTTCACAAAACTTTTATCGCTGTGGATGAAAAAGGAACCGAGGCGGCTGCAGCCACCGCCGTGGCAATGATGGCAGGGACGGCTCTGAGATCGCCTCCGCCACCGCCAATCGAAGTCAAAGTCGATCGCCCATTCATTTATGCAATTCAGCACGTCCCGAGCGGGGTGTGTCTCTTTCTCGGGCGCGTGACGGATCCTCGTTGAAATGGACATTGCAACAATTGCCAACCTGATCAATGCGCTCGCCGTAACGGCAGGCGTCATTTTCGCCGCAGTGCAAATCAGAGATTATCGGCGACAGCGACACCGCGATTCGATGTCGGCTCTCGTCCGATCATTTCAAACTCCAGCCTTCGCCCATTCGTTGCGCCGCGTGAGTTCTTTGCCGGATAACGTTGCACGCGAACAGATTCCGGCGCTACTCGGCCCAGACGGTGAGGATCATGTTTACGCCCTTTTAACGAGCTGGGAAGCTCTCGGGATTCTCCTATATCGAAAGGAAGTTACTATTGACCTCGTCGATGACTTTTTCAGCGGGCCAATTGTTGTTTCATGGCGAAAGCTATGCCGCTACATCGCGGAACTGCGCAGAGACGCCCAACGAGAAACGTATTTCGAGTGGGTCCAATGGCTCGCGGAACAAATGATGGAACGCGAGAAGCAGACCCCACCTGTTCCGGCGCATATCGCGCATCGAGACTGGTACAAGAAGTAGCCGCGCACTACTCCCTGATCGTTGCTTGGCGAAGACGAGTGAAGCGTCAGACAACAAAGGAAGGGACAATTTCCTGATCGAGTCGGCGATCATAGATCGCAACTAAAGCAGCGTATTTTCTGCTGCGTAACTTAGTTGCCCATTCACCATCCGCGCTGCCGAAGTGTATGGATGCGGCAGAGTTTTGTTTGCATCGAGGATGTGCATCACCTCTATGCGGCGCGCCTTAAGGTAATCAGAAATCAGCGACCGATGACAACGCCACCAGACGGCTTCTGCGCACATGATCGCAGTGGGTCCGGCGCCGGCAGCAAGATCGAGAAGGCGCTTAATACCTTTGTGGAACTCATCTGTTTCCATGTAATCGGCGTAACCGCGAAATGATTCATTGCGCCAGGCTGTATTGGGGGAATCCTCCCTTGGTTTTCTTCGGCCACCAAGCTCGGGAAAGTGTTCGTAGCAGATTCCGACTTTGCCTAACGAGTCTTCCAGCGTCTCCTTATTAAACTGCGGGTAGCGCTTCGATCCCGGCAGCAAGCGCACGTCAGCAAGCGACTTGATTCCGTTGGCCTTCAACAACGAAATGAACGTATCGATGCTCCGTGTCGAGTGGCCGATCGTCCAGATGCGCATAAATCAAGATAAAGCATCCGGATAGCCCACGCACTGCGCGAACTCCAGGCAACTGCAGGCTGCCAGCCTGCGCTCCCAGTACATAGATCCTCGCCTGGGCCGATCAGTGAGGTTTTTGTGGTACGACCACCTCGGCCATCGATTTCAGCAATCGGCCGAGATCGCTGTTCGTTGAGATGACTGCAGTAGTATCTTTTTCAAACGCAGCGCGCATCACGTCGAGGCTGCGAAGAAACGAATAAAGCTCCTGCGCATCGGGAGCATTGAATGCTGCGGCATAGATGGAAGCCGCCTCGGCGTCGGCCTTCCCTTCAGTTTCAAGGGCATTCTTCGTTGCGGTGGAACTGATCGAAGCTACGTCGCTTTCCTTTTGGCCGCTGATATTTGCCGCCTCACCGCGTCCTTCGGAACGAAATCGGGCAGCGATCTGATGCCGCTCACTCGACATTCGCTCAATAATTTTCTCCGCGACGGCGGGATTGTACTTGCTGCGCTTGAATCGTTCGTCGAGCAGTTCAATTCCGAAATCGGAAATCTTCTGTCGAGTGCGTTCGGTAATTTGTTTCTCGATTTCGCCACGCCCAAATTCAATGTCAGGAATCGTCGTGGGCAAAACCGTGCCGCTTTTCTCTAACTCCTCGTCCCGCACCGGTTTTCGCCCTTTGGTAACGCGGATGATCTCTACAAGGTCGTGCGTGGCGACAGCGGTTCGCGTTTCGCTTCCGAGAATGTCATCCAGGCGCGACAGCGCACTGCGTTCGTCGTTGAGCCGATTATAGTAGAGGAACGGATCGCTGATACGCCATCGGGCAAAACAATCGACAATAATGTAGAGCTTGTCTTTGGTCGGGCATTCAGTCGGCGGTCCGTCCCAGGCGAGAATACGCTTGTCAAAACGGTGAACTTTATCGAGCACGGGCAGTTTGATCTTCAATCCGGGATTTGTGACCGTGCGAACGATTTTGCCGAAGCGCGTGATGATCACAGTTTCATATTGATGGACAACGAAAAGCAGCGTTCCCCATTTGAGCGCGGTCAGAATGAAAAGAATCCCCAGGATCGACATCAGTCGGCTCTGTAAAAAGCGCACAATGGCCGAAACAGCCGCGGGTCGTGGAGTGACATCGATAACGTTCATTGCGATGCCTTGGTTTGATCGGCCGGCAACAACGGCAACGTCTGGAGAATGCTCTTCAAGCTGTCGTCGACGATGATTTTCTTTTGTAAGTTGGGGAAGATCGCTTGCATCGCTTCTAGATAAAGACGGCGGCGCGTTACTTCCGGCGCTTTCCGATACTCAGCCAACAACAGAGAAAATTTTTGCGTTTCGCCCTTTGCCTCGTTAATCCGGCGGAAGGCATACGCTTCGGCCTGTTTTTCGCGCTCTTTCGCCTGGCCGCGAGCGTTCGGCACGGCATCGTTATACACTGCCCAGGCTTGATTAATCGCCGTCTGCTTTTCCTGTTGCGCCTGGTTGACCTCGTTAAAGGCACCTTGCACGGCTGGCGGAGGGCGCACTGTTGCGAGTTGCACTTGCTGAATCTGAATTCCCAGGTCGTACTGCGAAGAAAGGTCGGCCAAACGTTTCAACGTCGATGATTCAATGTCGTGTCGCCCAATTGTGAGTACTTCATCCACGGTGCGATCGCCAATCACCTCGCGCATCACGCTCTCGGAAAGGTCCCGCAATGTCTTCTCCGGTTCGCGTGCGCCGAACAGATACGTTTTTGGATCGGTAACCCGATACTGCACAACCCATGGGACAAGGGCGGTGTTTAGATCACCGGTGATCATGGTCTCGGTTTCCTCCGGTTCCATGTCGCCCTGGTACGCATTCGTGGCGTTCGGCGTAGAAAAACCAAACTCCAGTTTTAGCAGGCGCTGGGTTGGCACGATGTGTATCTCGTCGATATATGGAATCGCATAAGCGAGTCCGGGATTGACCACATCGTGGTAAGCGCCAAAGCGAGTCTTAACCCCTACGGAGTTTGCCGGGATTGAGGTGAAACCGAACAACAGCGTGAGGAGCGTGAAGACAACCCCGAGACAGGCGATCAAGCCAAGAATCAGCCGCGCAGGCTTAACTGCGGCATGTGGCGATGCGACCATTTGAGCCATTTAGCTCAGTTTTGCATCAAACGCACAATCTCGCGCAAGCCTTTCCTTTCAAGAAGTAATGACCTGTCGCATCTTAAGTCGGCCGAAGCTCTAGAGCGGCATTCCTTGACTAGCTGCCCATGCGCCCCAAGACTGGGGAATGAAAATGCGAAACACGGTCTTGTCAGTAATCATCGGGCTTGGCACCTTAGGCGTGATGGCAGCGGCAGAAACTCAACAGCAACCGGAGGTCGGAAAGCCCGCGCCGGATTTTAGCCTAACGACTGGCGACGGTTCGCAGGTAAGCCTGAAGGATTATCGCGGCAAGTGGATCGTGCTCTATTTTTACCCGAAAGATTTTACCAGCGGCTGCACCATGGAGGCACGCAATTTCCAGCGCGACCTAGCAAAATATGAAGACTCCGGAGCGGTAATTCTCGGCGTGAGCGTGGACACGGCCCAATCGCACAAGGATTTTTGCACGAAGGAAGGACTCAATTTCAAATTGCTCGCCGACCCTGACGGGAAGGTCTCGAACGAGTACGGTTCCGTGATGGATTACAAAGGGAGCAAACTCGCGGCGCGAAACACCTTTGTCATTAATCCGAAAGGCGAAATCGCCAAGGTATACACCGGTGTCAAGCCCGCCGACCACAGCGAGCAAGTGCTAAAAGATCTGACGGAATTGAAGAAGAGTTAAATAATCCACAGCTAACAATGGCAGCTAAAAGAAAATCGATCGATTGCAGAGATTATCCGAGTGAGAAAAATTGCTCGCTCAAAATTTCCGGCACACAAGAAGAAGTGCCCGATGCAGCGATGCAGCATGCCGTCTCAGCACGGACACGAAGAGACGCCGGAATTGCGCGAGCAGATCGAATCGATGCTAAAAGACGAGCCGAATTAGCGCGCCGCGGCGGCAACCAGATCAATGTCGCATTAATGCCGGCCCCGGCTTTTCATTCGGCGCATTTGCACTTGGGCTTCGGTCTCCAACTCGGCGAGCAGTTGCTTTGAAATATTCGAAAGCTTGCCTGACCACGACGCGCCCACTACAACCGCAGGAAAATTCGGCAATTTCAAAACGCGCACCCCTGTGGCGGGCTTGAAGCCTGGGACTGCTACTGCCAGACCGATTCCATAACCGCTCGCGACGTAACGCTCGATCAAGCGAGCCGAATTGACCTCAATGCCGCAAAACCATTCCACTCCAATGCGTTCAAGACCGCGCTGAAAGGAAGCGTGAATGGGATCTGTTCGTGGGAAACTGATCAGGGTTTCTTCGATCTTGTCGCGCTTCCACAACTCCCCGGCGCGAGTCAGCCTGGAATTTCTGTGAACGAGCAGAATCAACGGTAGATCGAGCAAAGCTTGAACCTGAATCCCGGCTCGCGATTTTTTCTCAACCAGGGTAATCGCAAAATCGACGTCTCGGGCTAACAGTAATCTCTCTGCTTCGGCGCGCGCCGCCTCGTGCAGATAGAGCCGGAACTCGGGAAATTTAGTCCGAAGCTTCTGCAGCAGCTCCGGAATGTAGTCGTGGAGCACGATCGACGACGCAGCAATGCGCAATTGCGGCGACCTGTTCTGACGTAGCTTTTCACCAACGATCTCGATGTTGTCGAAAAATGGCTGATAAACTCGAATAGTTCCAGCCCTGCCGGCGAAAGCGCGAACGGTCGTCGCTGAAACAGCTTGGTGCCCACCGACTCCTCGAGCTTTGCAATTTGCCCGCTCACTGCAGGTTGCTGGATGCCGTAAGGAATATTGCGCA
>DATIOX010000141.1:0-5029 GCA_035472675.1 Candidatus Dormiibacterota bacterium | reverse complement strand
GCGTTATCCGCTTTCTCCTGGAACTTTTGGAGCTACGCATTCTTTCGCGCGGTGACTGGTGCAGGCATCGGCGGCGAATACGCTGCGATCAATTCAGCAATTGATGAGGTGATCCCGGCGCGTGTGCGCGGCCGTGTTAATTTGATCATCAACGGTTCATACTGGGTCGGCGCCGCGATTGGCGCAGCTGTTACACTTGTGCTGCTTGATCCGCGTAGAATTCCAATCTGGCTTGGATGGCGATTGGCGTTTGGAATCGGAGCAACGCTCGGTTTGATTGTGATTTTCTTTCGTCGCTGGATTCCGGAGAGTCCGCGCTGGTTGATGATCCATGGCCGGAACGATGAGGCGGAACGCATCGTCAGCGAAGTGGAACGAAAAATTATGCCGTCACAGGGGGCCGCGGCCAGCGACCGCGGCTACAGCAGCAGTGACTTGTTCCCAACGCGTATTCGAACGCGCACACATACACCGTGGCGCGAGATCTGGGATGCGATCGCACACGAACATCGCCGGCGTTCGTTCCTCGGTTTTGTGCTGATGCTGACCCAGGCTTTCTTCTACAACTCGATCTTTTTCACTTACGCGCTGGTGCTGACGCGATTTTATAACGTGCCGGAGCAAAATGTGGGCAGCTATCTCTTGCCGTTTGCCTTGGGAAATGTGCTCGGTCCGCTCTTGCTCGGACATCTCTTCGACACAATCGGACGCAAAAAAATGATCACGGCTACGTATGGACTTGCGGGTATTTTACTCGCCCTGACCGGCTGGCTTTTTCACACGGGATTGCTTACCGCGCAGACACAGACTCTTGCCTGGACAATAATCTTCTTCATTGCATCAGCGGCAGCGAGCTCGGCTTACCTGACTGTGAGTGAAATTTTTCCGTTGGAAATCCGTGCGCTGGCGATAGCAATTTTCTACGCGAGTGGAACGCTGGCAGGCGGAGTTGGGGCACCACTCTTATTCGGATGGATTATCGGCACCGGCTCGATTACAGCATTGTTCGCGGGATATTTGGTGGCCGCGGCGCTCATGATTTTCGGTGCAGTCATTGAAGCGTGGATTGGCGTGCCGGCGGAGCGACGCTCCCTTGAGCACGTGGCCGCGCCGCTTTCAAGCAGAGGACTGTGACGTCCGCCGTCACATAGAGAGGGTCTACAATTTTTCATTCGCGACAATGCACGCTCAATTCGCGCGTGTGAATTGGACCCGAAGGTGTGAGCTTGCTTGAATAAAGATGGAAATCGTCGACCCGGACCATTCCTGCGTCGCACTCGGCATTCGACTGCAAAAACTTTCGGAGCGATTGGGCGGACACGTCGCGGCAGCGCGCAATCGTAATGTGCGGATGCCACGGTTTAAGCTCCGGTTCGAGCCCGGCGGCAAGCGCGGCTTCCTGCACGCGCTTGTGAATTTGGAACAGATGTGGATGCGCCTTCCCAACGCCGATCCAGATAATTTTCGGAGCGCCCTTTGCGGAAAAGGTTCCGACGCCAACAATGGGCAGAAAGAAGGCGCCGAACTCGATCGCGCTGAGTTTTTCCCGCAGCGCAAGATCGATTTCGTCCGGCACATCGCCAAAGAAACTGAGCGTCAGATGCATTTGAGCCGGGTCGACCCAGCGCACACCGCGAATGTGCGGATCAAGACCTGCAACCAACTGACGCGTTAACTCTGGCAGATCGATTGCAACGAACAGACGCTTAGCCACGATTAAGCATGATCAACTCGGGCGTTGTTCATTGTTTCGATTTATTGCACGATCGGCGGACCGCGTTAGCCAATCGGGAATCAAACGGCGCACTTCGGAGCCGCCTCGCAATTGGTTTCCTTCAGCGCCGCTCGGTTTCGGCAAGAATCGATTCACGAGGCGCATGATGTAACCGGTGAGGTTTGGAAAGAGCGCGTTTCCAAGAATGGCCCCTCGCGCGGCAAACGTGAGTGTGAGCGACGGCTGAGCGCGGCGACATGCAGCCAGAATCTTTCTCGCAGCGCGATCAGCATTCATTGAGATCAACGGCGCCCCGGCCGAGGCAGCGAACCATGCAAACTCCATATCGTGCTTGCCTTTGAATTTTGCATTCACATGGGATCCCGTCCGCATCATTCCGGGCGCGACCGTCGTCACATGGATGTTGTCGAGGGCGAGCTCGGCGCGAATCGCATCGGAGAAACCGGTCAGCGCAAATTTGCTGGCGCTGTATGGCGCAAGATGCGGCACGGCGACCTTGCCGCCGATCGAAGAGATGTTAACGATACGTCCCCCACCCCAAACGCGCATCTCCGGAACGATCTTTGCAATCAATTCGAAGGGAGCCCAAAAATGCAGCCGCATTGCGCGCTCGAAATCCTCCCGCGTCATGTTTTGCAATGGACCGACTTCGATAATGCCGGCGTTGTTGATCAAAATGTCGATCCTGCCAAACCGATCGATAATTTGCTGAACCGCTGACTGAATTTGCCTGGCATCGAGCAGATCGCATTCAATGGTTAGCACCGCGGCGCCGCGCGCAGCGAGATCGGCCTTTGCACGCGCCAGTTCATCCGCATCGCGCGCAATGAGCGCAACGCTCCCGCCTTGCGCACAAATATGTCGCGCAAGCACGAGCCCGAGTCCGCGCGATCCACCCGTGATGACTGCGACTTTGTCGCGCAAGGAATAGCGCGAAGTTCGAATCACACGTATAGCCAGCATGGCACCCAGAAGAAGAGCCCCTGGCAGCAGCAAAACGCGAGGCTTCATTTCTGAAATTTACACTCCGGCATTGAAACGTCACGGCAAGCCGCAGAGAAAGATGGCTTATGCTTCCGCAACGACAGGCTAAAAGCTCGTCGGCCGCACAGGCAAGGGGCCTATGTTACCCGTGTCGCCGGTTGAAACGCGCGACTTCGCGTGCCGTTTCCCGGTCTACGGCGCGTTTCTTTAAATCAGCCCTCTTGTCGCGTGCTTCCTTACCTTCTCCTACACCCAGCTCAGCTTTTAGCTTTCCGTTTTTCCAATACAGCTTGAGAACAACTAACGCGCGGCCTTTGACCTGCGTCTCGCCATAAAGCTTGTCTATTTCCTGCCGATGCAACAATAATTTGCGGACCCGTTTTGCGTCCGGGATTTCGTGACTGGCGCGTTCGTACGGTTGAATATCAGCATTGTAAATGAAGGCTTCGCCATTCTCGATTCGGGCGAACGCATCACTGATATTTGCCTTGCCTGCCCGGATCGACTTAACCTCGCTGCCTTTTAGTTCGATGCCCGCTTCGTAACGCTCGAGAATGTGATAATCGCGGAGGGCCTTGCGATTGATGATCGACTCAGCTGCCATACAGACAGGGAAGCTGACACCTTCCCGTACGCAACCTCAGGAACTCTTTTGTGCTCGCCGTATTCGATTGCTCCTACGCAGCGCCGTCGGACGATTCGTGGAGCGATTCGTAGGTCAACTTGCCAGCGATTATTTCCTTGAGCGCAATATCGGTAAGCGACATCCGTGGCGTCGTCTCAACCATGGGCCGATGTCCCAAGCCAAGCTGACGAACGCGTTTGGAAACAACGTTGATCAGAAGTTGCTGATTCGGGATCACCTGAGCTGCTTCTTGCAAAAGTTGAGTCGTCATATGGCGCAAGGAAGGGACGGGGCGGATTGCTTCCGTCGGGAATTGAAGAATGACCGGCATCGTGGCCGGAAGGGCGGATGGGGTAAGTTGCGGGGCAAGCATGGTAAAACGAATGGGGACTTTCCAAGTGAAGCAGTTCGTTGTCAAGTCCGAACGCTTTTACAATCACAGACTCGTTAACGGAAATGCAAGGCTGCTAACTGATCCAAGTGCGCAAACTTCGATCGTTTCAAACACCGGGCCTCTGACCACGGATTCGATCTCCTTGCTATCGGCACTAAAATACGCGAAGTAAGTGCCGCGTCGGACGCGTACCTATTCCATTTCGGGCTGTGGCTCAGCTTGGTAGAGCGCCTGGTTCGGGACCAGGAGGCCGTGGGTTCAAATCCCACCAGCCCGATAAAAATGTCGGCCAGACTCGGAGAAGGAGTAGCGGCGCTTGTATCAAGCACCGAATCGAATAAACAAGCGTTTGGCACAAACGCCTCTACAACATGGCCATCCAAAATCCTTCAATGCATTTTTCCGTCGCAATTGTCGGCGCGCTGATCGGCATCGTCATTCTGTTATTCGGCCGAAAGTTGTTTTGGCTGTGCGTCGCCGCAGTCGGATTCGCAGCAGGCGTCGAGATCGCGCCGCACCTTGTTCATGAACCATCACCGCTCCTTGCGCTCACCGTTGCACTCGTTCTTGGTCTAATTGGAGCGTTGCTTGCGCTGTTCCTGCAGAAAATTGCGATTGCCGTCCTCGGTTTCCTGGCGGGCGGCAAACTCGCCGGCGCAATCGCCGCCGCATTTTTCGTTCACTACGCGCAATACTCCACCTTTATTTTTCTGGCGGGCGGAGTTGTGGGCGCAATACTCCTGCTCGTTTTGTTTGATTGGGCATTGATCGTTGTCTCCGCTCTTATCGGCGCCCACCTGATTCAAAGCGCGATCGTGCTTCCGCCGTCCGGATCGACCATCGTATTCATCGCGCTTACGATCATTGGTATTCTGATTCAAGCGGCGTCCCTGCGGAGAAGCGAGGTATAGGCGCGTATCGATTTTTGCTGACAAATCAAAACACAATCACAAGAATCGCTCCATGAACTCTCAGAGAACTGGATTACGCGTCGCGAGCATCCTCTTCGCGCTTTTTGCAATTGGTCATCTGCTTAGATTGATTAATCAGATTCCCGTTCAGGTGGGCAGTCATCAGATCCCAATGGGACTCAGCTGGGTGGCGCTAGTCATTGCAGCTGTTCTCTGCATCTGGCTGTGGCGCCTGTCATCAAGACCAGGAATCTAAAGCGCATTGCTGCATCGTCCGCTTGGCACGCCGGGGCCTTGCCGGAGACGGGTCATTTTCCAGGCCAATCCGCCGGCATATCTACGTAGGATCGATCCAACTCAGCGATTGATGCGCAGCCAAG
>DATIOX010000140.1:0-2990 GCA_035472675.1 Candidatus Dormiibacterota bacterium | reverse complement strand
GTCGATGCGGTATGGGAGCGTCTGCTTCGCGGCGATGAGGCGTCCGCAACACCAATTTCTGAGCAGTTTGCCGACCGGTCCTACAGCGCCTTCCGCGTACCTGAATCAGCGGTGACTGGTTTGGTTCATCCACGCCTTCGTCGCGCCAGTGTGATTTCGCGATTTGCTGCAACCGCGGGTTTGGAGGCCTTACAGGCTGCCGGGGTGAAGGTGGATTCGCAGAATGCGAGACGAATTGCGCTAATCTTCGCGATCTCCAACGGAGGTGTGATTTATACCAAGCGCTTCTACCGCGATGTAGTTGAGACAGGTGCGCAGTCGGCCAGTCCTCTGTTATTTCCGGAAACGGTATTTAATGCCCCGGCGAGCCACCTCGCAGCAATTTTGAGTGTTACCGGGACAACTTACACTGTCGTCGGCGACGGGGCGGTGGGTCTTCTGGCGATAAAAATGGCGGAAGACGTGATGATGGATAAGTCGCTTGATTACTGCCTGGTCGTCGGCACCGAAGAGGTCGATTGGCTTTTATGCGACGCCTATCGGCGATGGCGTTTGCTTCGTTCGGCGCCTCCGATTGAGCCATTCGGAAAACAAAGGCGAGGAATGATTTTAAGCGAAGGCGCAGGAGCAATCGTGCTGGCACGAGAAGGGCCGATTACAATCGAACGCGTTCATCCAGGCGGCTGCTACGGAAAGCGAGGGGAAGCAGAGGAGATTCTGAAGCGAATACTGCGTGATCTCAGCCAAGTCGAAATCGACTTTGTCATCTCGAGCGCTAACGGCACGTTCATCGATCAGGCAGAGCAGGGAGCGTTGGAACAGGTGATCCCAGATGCAATTACTTACGCGGCAAAGCCGGTGCTAGGCGAAAGCGTAGGCGCTTCGGGGTTGTGGCAAGTCATCGTGGGAGCCCAGGCCTTGCTTCACAGGGAGCTTCCACCTGTGCTTCACGCGGACCTCGCCATTTCGTTGCGGCTTTCGCGTTCGCGCATGTCCGTGGCTGGAGCGCGCCGTGCAATCGTCTTAAGCTCTGGAGTCAATCAACAAATTGCAGGCTTGCGACTCGCGCTTCGCTGATGTTGCGGTCCCATTGCCGGGCTCGTAAACCTCGCAGGCCTCCTCATGAATCTTTTGTTACATTTGTAACAAAATCTGTCGTTCGGATCCAGCCCAGGCAGAACTGCTTTCAACGGAGCGGGACCAGTCTCCAAGTAAATTTTTCATCGGCAATTTCAAGCCATGCCACGCTCGGCGGAGAACCGCGGTTCGGCCGCGTCACGCATCCTGGATTCAAAAATAAAACACTCCCGCGTTTTTCATGTCGCGGAACGTGCGTGTGTCCGTGCAAGACAACATCAACGTCATTTGGTAAATGGTCAGGCGGCACGTGTTGCAGGCGAAACTTCAATCCGCCTCGCACAAGATCGACAATCAATGGCCATTCGTAATTGCTGTCGCAATTCCCTCGCACGACAGTGACTCGAGGCCCAATCGCGCGGAGCTCGTCGAGAATCGTCTCTGTGCAAACATCGCCAAGATGCCAGATTTCATCAGCATCCCTGGCAATTTCTCTGACCGTTTCCGGTAAGCGATTGTGCGTGTCCGCCAGTACGAAAATACGCAGCGTGTCCTTCAATTTCTCAGGCGTTATCATAGCGAGCAAAACTGCTCTACACACTGTTACGCACCGCGTGTCCCAACCACATGTCTCGATGCACGCGTTGATTTGCGCGATGGTGAATGCTACGTAGCCTCGCCCTCCCTGCCATGAGTCGGAACTACAAAAATACTCTTCATTTGCCACGAACGGAGTTTCCGATGAAGGCGAATCTCGCCGCGCGCGAGCCGGAAATGCTCCGAGTATGGGAGCAGACGCGACTCTACCAGCAGATCCAGAAGTCACGAGGGGGTCGTAATTTGTTTGTGCTCCATGACGGGCCGCCATTCGCCAATGGAGACGTGCACATGGGCACTGCGCTCAACAAAATCCTCAAGGATTTCGTGGTGAAATCGCAGACCATGCTTGGCAAGCGCGCGCCCTATATCCCGGGCTGGGACTGTCATGGCCTTCCCATCGAATACAAGGTCGTGAAGGAATCGCGCGGCCTCTCTCCGCTTGATGTTCGCAAAAAGTCCGAAGCGTTCGCCAGGAAGTTCGTGAACATACAGCGCGAGCAATTCAAACGGCTGGGCGTCTTCGGCGATTGGGAGAATCCGTATCTGACGATGGATCCCAAATATGAAGCAGAAATCTTGCGCGCCTTTGCCGTATTCGTTGAGGAAGGTCTTGTTTACCAATCGAAGAAGCCGGTTTTTTGGAGCACAGGCGCGCAAACCGCCCTGGCCGAGGCCGAGGTAGAATACCAGGATCGCGATGACACCGCGGTTTACGTCCGCTTCCCCCTTCCTGCCGACCAAGTGACAAAAATTGGTTTACCAACTGACAAGCCAGCGAGCGTCGCGATCTGGACAACAACGCCTTGGACATTGCCCGCAAACCTTGCGATTGCAGTGGATCCAAACGCCGAATACGAAGTTTTGAGTAATCATGACGAGCGAGTGATCGTCGCTCGCAAACTTCGCGATCAATTCATCCAACAAACTGGCTTTGCGGTTACGGAAGAATCGACTTTTCGTGTTGGCAAACAGCTCGCCGGTCTTCAGGCGCAACATCCGTTTCTCGAGCGAAAATCAACCATACTTGCAGCTGATTTTGTGACCATGGATAGCGGCACAGGCTTGGTGCACATCGCGCCCGGTCACGGCGAGGACGACTACTGGTTGGGCAGAGCGAACGGCCTGGAAATTCTGTCCCCGGTGGACGATCACGGGCGTTTTACCGATGAAGCCAGTTTGCCAAATCTCACTGGGAAATATGTGTTCGATGCTAACGCGGACATCGTCAATTTGCTGCGGGAGCGGAGAATGTTGCTCGGCCAACAGAATTTTCATCACTCCTATCCTTACTGTTGGCGCTCAAAAACGCCGAT
>DATIOX010000139.1:0-24383 GCA_035472675.1 Candidatus Dormiibacterota bacterium | reverse complement strand
GCGCGGGCGGAAGGCGCGTACCTATATGACATGGATAATCAGCCGTACCTGGATTTTTTGAGCGGCTACAGCGTGTTCAACATCGGGCGGAATCATCCGATAGTGAAACAAGCGATTCGAGATGTTCTCGATCTCGATCTGCCAAACATGGTGCAGATGGATTGCTCGCTCTTGAGCGGGCTGCTCGCAGAGGCGTTGACGAAACGAACTCCGTCGCATCTGAATGCTGTGTTCTTCTGCAATTCAGGAACCGAAGCAATGGAAGGCGCGTTGAAGTTTGCGCGCGCGGCCACAGGACGTAGGCGAGCGGTTTCGCTTGCAAGCGCATTTCACGGACTGAGTCTTGGTTCGTTATCGTTAATGGGGTGCGAAAGTTTCACCGAAGGCTTCGGACCGCTGGTGGAAGGATTCGATGCACGTGTGCCACTCGATGATATCAAAGCGCTGGATCGGCAGTTGCGTTCGGGCGATGTCGCGGCCTTCGTGATTGAGACTGTTCAGGGAAAAGGCTGCCAAACTTCCCAGACCGATTTCTTTATTCGCGCGCAGGAACTCTGCCGGAAATACGGCACGCTGCTGATCTCCGACGAAGTGCAGACAGCGCTTGGTCGCACCGGAAAAATGTTTGGATTTCAACATTGGAATCTGGAGCCGGACATCATCACGCTTGCAAAGACGCTAAGCGGCGGTTACGTGCCCTGCGGCGCGATCGTGAGCCGGCGCGACATTTATCAGAAAACTTTTTCCCGAATGGATCGTTGTGTTGTGCACTCGACGACATTCGGCCGCAATAATCTGGCGATGGCGTGCGGACTCGCTGCGCTTGAAGTGATCGACACCGAAAACTTAATCGAAAATTCGGCGAGGATCGGAGCGTTGCTGACAGAAAAAGTGGACGCGCTGCGCGCGAAGCATTCGTTCATCAAAGAAGTGCGCGGCAAAGGGCTCATGATCGGAATCGAGTTTCATGAACCCCAGGAGTTCAAATTGAAGATGGCGTGGAAGCTGTTGCACAAGATCGACAAGGTGCTTTTCGCGCAAATGATCGTGACCCAGATGCTGAGCAAGCATCGTATCCTCACCCAAGTCGCGGGTCACGCGATGGACGTGATGAAAATTTTGCCGCCGCTTATTATCGGCGAAAAAGAAGTCGACATGTTTGTCAACGCGCTCGACGACGTTCTTACCGAATGCCGTAAATTTCCGGGTCCGATGTGGGAACTTGGGAATAATTTTGTCAAAGCCGCGCTTGGCTCAAGGCGCACGGTCGAAGCGCGGCCCGCTGTTTCCGCGTGAAAACATCGGCATGCGTTCTCGACTGCGCCGGCAAAACCATAAACGAGACGTGCGACCGATACTTTATCATTTGTCGATCCTTTGTTCGGGCGTACGTTCTAACAGATGGAGGAAAACCTTATGACCACCGCTGTCGCTGAAGATAAGAAAATTGAAACAAAACTGAATCAACTCGAGCAACTCAAGAAATTTACCAAAGTCGTAGCTGACACCGCCGACTTTGAATCGATCAAGGATTTCAAGCCGCAGGATGCGACGACGAATCCGAGTCTGGTTTACGCCGCCACGCAAAAACCAGAGTACGCGCATTTGCTTGAGGAGGTGCTCGCCGATCAAAAAAAATCAGGTCTGAGCGGACACGAGCAGATCGAAGACATCTGTGATCATCTGCTGGTCCAATTTGGTTGCGACATCCTCCAGATCGTGCCGGGGCGCGTTTCAACCGAAACGGATGCCCGGTTGTCGTTTAATGTCGAAGGTTCAATTAAGAAAGCGAGGCGATTGATCCAGCTTTACGAGGACCGCAAGATTCCACGCGAGCGCGTGTTGATTAAAATCGCGTCGACCTGGGAGGGTTTGAACGCTGCGGAGCAGCTGCAAAAGGAGGGGATCCGCTGCAATTTAACACTGTTGTTTTCGTTGCCACAGGCGGTCCGTGCAGCGGAAGCGAAAGTGCAGCTCATCTCGCCGTTTGTCGGGCGGATTTATGATTGGTATAAAAAGGAGATGAAGCGCGATTACTCTGGAGCAGAAGATCCTGGAGTGCAATCAGTTACGGAAATTTATACGTATTATAAGAAGTTCGATATCGGGACCGAAGTAATGGGTGCCAGTTTCCGTAACGCGGGACAAATCCGCGAGCTGGCCGGTTGCGACGCGCTCACGATTAGTCCCGAACTGATGAAGGAACTTTCCGAATCAATCGAGCCGCTCGAACGCAAGCTCGATCCGGAAAAAGCGAAGCAGGCGAAGATCGAGAAGCTAAAGCTCGATGAGAAAACGTTTCGCTATCTGCTGAATGAGAATGCAATGGCGACGGAGAAAACAGCGGAAGGTATTCGCAAATTCGCCGCCGATGTTGTGAAGCTCGAAAAATTCGTAGCGAGCAAACTGTAGCTGGGATAACTAATCGCAGGAGCCGGGATCAACGATCTCTGGTGCAGCATGTTTAATGTTGTCCTGGTTCGTCCGGAGATTCCTCCAAACACAGGCAACATTGGCCGGCTTTGCTTGGCGACGCAGTCGACTCTGCATTTGATCAAGCCGCTCGGCTTTTCGCTGGAAGATCGGCAATTGAAACGGGCGGGTCTCGATTATTGGAACGACGTAAGCCTGAAACTTTGGGATTCCTTTGACGTCCTGCAACGGTCGCAGTCGCCGGGTGCAAATTATTTTTTTCTGACGACAAAGAGCAAGCGCCCTTACTACGAAGCAAGATTTCAGCGCGGTGATTTTCTCGTGTTTGGCCCTGAAACAAAAGGGCTCCCGGAGAATTTGCTCGCCGCCAACAAAGATTGCTGCATTAGCATTCCGATGGATGGAACTCGCAGCCTGAACCTGGCTACGGCTGTTGGAATTGTGTTATTTGAAGCCGTCCGCCAACAACAGGTCTGACTAAAAACATCGCAACCCGCCCGATGCGGCGGGAGTTTAATCATTAAAGGAAAGAGCGAAGGAATATCATGAAACGTATTGTATTTTTGACATGTATTGGGAGCCTTGCGCTAGCGCTGACGGCGTGGGGTGCACCGAAGGGCAAAGCAACGAACAGGTCAGTGAGAAGTGGAGGCGCGCAGAGCGCGCATGTTGTGTCGGCGAGGGACGGTGGCCACGCTGCGTCCATGAGGACAGCGCAAAATTTTTCCGCTGCTCGATCTCATCAGCGTGCAGTTGCGGCGAGTCCGCGGGCTCGGTCCAATTCATTCGCCCGCACAAACACCTCGCGGAGCAATCGCATGCAGGCGGCTAGGACTCAGAGCACGCGAGTTGCAAATACCAGAACAGCAGTCAACGCTCGCAATCGCGCTGCGATCAATCGCGAGAGAAACCTCGCCCGGGCAAATGCTGTCAAGACTAATCGACTTGAGGCGGCAAGATTACGCAATCAGAGAACGGCCGAAGCTAATGCCAGAATCAATGCTCGCCGTAATTTCGCCGCAAACCGGGAGAGAAATATGACTCTCGGAAGAAACGTGGCTATTAATCGCAACCGCGAGAACGCCCGTGTGGTGAATAACTGGCGTAACGACCGCTTCCGTAGCTCTAGATACGCCGCGTTTTATAATTATAACCGGCAATGGCATGATCGTGGATGGTGGAGAAATCATCACTCACGGATCGTGTTTGTGCTGGGCGGGTGGTGGTACTGGAACGCCGGCTACTGGTATCCAGCATGGGGCTATGATCCATCCTCATACTATCCATATGATGGACCCATTTACGGCTATGGTAATCTGACACCTGATCGGGTTATTGTGAACGTGCAAGTCGCATTGCAACGGGATGGCTATTACACGGGGCCGATCGATGGAAGCATCGGAGCGCAAACACGCGAGGCACTGGCGGCATTCCAAGCTGACAACGGCCTTGCAGTTACCTCGGCGGTCGACGGACCAACCTTGCAAACGCTGGGCTTGACGTAACATCGGGCCATTCTGTCAGAGGGTCGCGCGGCGAACTCGCTGCGCGGCGCTTCTTTGCCCCTGTGCGCGCGCAGTAAATTACAAAGAGTTGCCTCAATTGGGGTAGAGAGGCATCCAGAAAATGACGCGGTGACGTTGAATAAATGAAATCTCGAAAGTGTCCAGCATTACGAGTATGCCACTATTTTATTCTGGTGTTATCACGACGACCGGGAAAACCCTGCTGGACAGGTGTGAGTGATCGTTGAATAGATCGCCGAGTTTAGAGTCTAACACCTCGAACGGAGAAAACCTATGAGAACATTCCTTATTTTAATTTGCAGCGTTGCGCTCGCGTGTTCTGCAGGCGCTGCGCAAAATGACAATAAATCAAAGAAGCAAGCCCAGAAGAATAGGCAGGGTCAAGCCACACAGCATGCACGTCCTGCGAGCGCGCCTAAGAAGGCAACGCCCAAGCGCTATCAGCCAGCTTCAACGGCAACATCATATCAGAAGGCAAAAGGGCGGCAGGCCGTCAATAATCAGGTTTATCAGTCGAGATCGAATGTGAAGACTGCGAAAAAGAGCCCCCAGCAGATCACTACACAGAATGTGCAAGCTGGGCGATATGCGACTAAGAAGACAAAACAAGGTCAACAGGGTCTTAACCGGCAGGTTTATCAGTCGGGTTCAAACGTGAAGAAAGCCCAGAACCGTTCTCAGCAAATCGCCGAACAGAATGCGCAGGCTGGACGCTACGCGGGGTCTGCAAATTATTCCAAGAAGACGAAACAATGGAAAGGTAATACCGCTTCTGCCGCCGCGTTTCAATCGAACGGTAAGAAATACAAGGCACAGCGTTTCAATCTGTCGTCGAACACGCGTCCGACGAAATACACCGCTGTGAATTTTCAGCAAAACCGACGAATTCAGGGAAGCCAATACTGGCAGGGTAAAAATTATTGGGCTTTCCGGAACTACAGCCCCTCGTGGCACGACAGGGGTTGGTGGCGCAGTCATTACAACCGTGTGGTTTTCGTATATGGTGGATGGTATTACTGGAATTCGGGCTGGTGGTACCCCGCCTGGGGCTACGCTCCCAATGCGTATTACGCTTACGATGGCCCGATCTACGCCTATAACAGCTTGCCACCCGATCAAGTGGTCGCCAATGTCCAGGCAGCACTGCAGGCGCAAGGCTATTATCAAGGCGAAGTAGACGGCCTGCTCGGGCCGCTTACACGCGAGGCGATTGCAGGTTACCAGCGCGATCATGGCTTATATACGACCGCGGCCATTGATCAGCCGACGCTGGAATCGTTGGGAATGACGTAACAGAATTCGATTAACCGAGAAGCCGCCGTCGATTACCTTAACGGCGGCTTTTTGGCGTACATACGAGCGAGACGCTCTTGTGTTCGCATCGTGTTTGCGGCAGATAAGGGACAAACCTTCCTAGATGGAAACTGCAACTCCGGAACTAGTGGCGCGCGATCTTTTCCAATCATTCCGAATGGGGGCTCGCCGGATCGAGGTCTTGCGTGGTATCTCGATGAAGGTCGGGCGCAACGAAGCAGTCTTTCTTTCCGGCGCTTCGGGTGCAGGTAAGACGACGCTTCTTTACACGCTCGCCGGTCTGGAGCGTCCTGAATCAGGGACTGTCGAATTCGAGGGACGAAATCTTTACAACGGCACGTCTTCCTCGCAGGCGCGATTTCGAAATCGGAAAATGGGTTTCATATTCCAAGGATATTTTCTCCTGCCGGAGCTGACTGCGCTGGAAAACGTCTCGCTGCCGGGCATGATCGGTGGCGAATCGACAAGCGAACTGGCGGAGGAAAGCTTGAACGCTGTTGGTCTGGCGGACCGCATGCATCATCTGCCAGCGGAACTTTCCGGAGGCGAACAACAGCGGGTGGCGATCGCGCGGGCGTTGACGAACAATCCCGAAATCATTTTCGCCGACGAGCCAACGGGAAATCTCGATTCAAAAACCGGCGACGCAATTATGGATCTGTTGTTGGACCTGACGCGTTCGCGAAAAAAAACGCTGCTCGTCGTAACGCACGATGCGCGCCTCGCAGCACGCGGTGACCGTCAACTGCACATCAAAGACGGCGTATTGCAGTAGAGAAAGTTGAAGAGTCAAACGAGTTACCGCGTTACAACGGATTTGCAGTTCATCGCTTAAACTTTTAACCATGTAATGCTTTTGATTTTGCAACTTGAATTGCCCGCTTAAGCGTCGGAGATTTTGTTGCGATTATGAAAACCACTGATGCGACGGTGTTAGACGAACCCAAAATTCACGAGCCTGGTGCGGAGGCAGTGATCGAACCCGCAGTTGAAAGTCGGCCGCGGCGGACAACCGGCGTCAAGGAAGCGAAGATCTACATCGACGGAAAATTCTACTCGGAAGCCAACGCGAAGATTTCCGTGTTCGATCATGGTCTGCTTTATGGCGATGGAATCTTCGAAGGAATTCGCTTTTACAACGGGCGAGTCTTCCGACTCGAAGAACATCTTCACAGGCTTTGGGATTCAGCGCGTTCGATCTGTCTCGAAATTCCGATGACGATGCGGAACATGACCGAGGCGGTGCTCGAGACAATTCGGCAAAATCATTTGCGGGATGGTTATATCCGGCTGCTGGTCACACGTGGGATTGGTAATTTGGGTCTCAACCCGACGCAATGTAAGTCCCCGAGCGTGATTATCATTGCGGCGACAATTGCCCTTTATCATGAGGACTTTTACCGGAAAGGATTAACGATTGTTACCTGCGCAACACGTCGCAGCAGCCCAGCAGCGCTTAATCCGGCAGTCAAATCGTTGAATTATTTAAACAACGTAATGGCGCGGGTTGAGGCAAATTTAGCGGGCGCGGATGAAGCCCTTATGTTGAACGATGCAGGAAACGTTGCCGAATGCACCGCTGACAATGTTTTCATCGTGAAACACGGCCAAATTTTCACGCCACCCGTCGCGGCCGGCGCGTTGCGAGGGATTACACGCGCGGTAGTATTTGAAATCGCCGCCGAGCTTGGCGTCAAAGTTCGGGAAGCTGACATCACGCGCCATGATGTTTTTGTTGCTGACGAATGCTTCCTCACGGGCACTGCCGCAGAGATTGTCCCGGTCGTAAAGGCGGATGGGCGATCGATCGGCAACGGAAAGCCGGGGCCCATGACCGCGCGTATCATCGCGCGATTCCGTCAGGTGACACGCGAAACCGGTACACCAATTTCCGCCTAGAAATTGAGCAAACCCGTTCTGACGTAGAAACGTCATGGAAATATTGGGGTTGAATGCTTCCAGAACAACGAGGTCTAATTAAGCGAGATGTTGTGTGATGTTTGCAAATGCAATGACGCGACGGTCTTCCTGACGCAAATTCTGGAAGGCAAAATGCAAAAGGTGAATCTCTGCGACGCCTGCTCCAAAGAGAAGGGCGTGCAGGATCCAACCGGCTTCGCGCTCGCGGATTTGCTACTAGGCATCGGAGCAGCGGAAGAAATTGAAAAAGGAGCTCCGACCCAGAAGTGCCCAGTGTGCGGGTTTAGCCAGGCTGACTTTAAGAAAACCGGCCGCCTCGGTTGCAGCGAGTGCTACGTCACCTTCGCGGATGGCCTGGGTTCGCTCTTAAAAGCGATGCACAAGGGCACCGAACACGTCGGAAAATTTCCGGAGCGGGCGCAGCGGACGATGGCACTGAACCACCGGATGCGCGCCTTGAATGAGCACCTGCAGAAGGCTGTGGCCGACGAGAATTACGAGACGGCCGCCTCGTTACGCGATGAAATCAAGCAACTCGAAAACGAGCTCTCGAAATCGTCATGAAAATCTCCAACATGCTGGCCACTGCCGGAGAATGGTTGCGCGGTGAGGGACCCCATCACCAAATCGTAATCAGCAGTCGTGTACGGCTCGCACGCAACTTGCGCAACCGTCCTTTTCCGGGTTGGGCGAAAAAGGCAGAGCGCAGTTCCATCTTGGAATTGATCAGGTCGCGGGTGGCAGCGCTTCCGGAAATGCAGGAGGCATTTGCGGAAAGCTTGCAGGACCTGTCGGCTCTAGACAGGCAGGTCCTGGTGGAACGCCATCTGATCAGTCGCGAGCACGCCGCCAAGGGCGCCGGCAGCGCGGTCGTCGTAAATCGGCGGCAGACCCTTAGCATCATGATCAATGAAGAAGATCATTTGAGGATGCAATCGATTCGTTCCGGACTGCAATTGAAACAGGCATTCAAACTTGTCGATAAAGTCGATAGCGCGCTCGAAAGCAGATTGGACTTCGCCTTCGATCCACAGCTTGGATATCTCACCGCATGCCCTACGAACGTCGGGACTGGAATGCGCGCCTCCGCGATGTTGCATTTGCCGGGGCTTGTCCTGAGTGAGTTGATTAATCAAGTCATTCAAGCCGTGAGCAAAATCGGACTCGCAGTCCGCGGTCTGTACGGCGAGGGCACGGAGGCAATGGGCAACCTTTTCCAGATTTCAAATCAGACCACTCTTGGCGAAAAGGAAGAGGAAATCATCAGTCGCCTGAGCAAAGTAATTGAAACAATTATTGAAAAGGAGCACAACGCGCGACAGGTGTTGCTCCAGAAAAAACCAAATACGCTTTTGGACCAGATCGGTCGCGCGTACGGCGTTTTGACCTATGCGCACGCCATGGCCTCTAAGGAAGCGCTCAACCTGCTCTCGGTCATCAAACTCGGGATGGATCTGGGCGCGTTTCCGGAAGATCAACGTCTGCAAATCGATGAATTGTTCATAGAGACACAGCCGGCGCATTTGCAGAAAAGCTCTCAACAAAAACTGAACGCGGAAGAACGCGACCACTTGCGCGCCCAAATTATTCGCGAGCGTTTGAAAGTCTTTCCCAAACCTGATATTAGTAAGATGGCGAGACAATCGGGCGGTGACTCGGTTGTCGTGCCATCGAACGATGAATAATTTCACACCCCGGGCTCAACAGGTTCTGGCGCTTGCTCGCAAAGAAGCCGATCGGTTTAACCACAACTACGTCGGCACCGAGCATCTGCTCCTTGGGCTGATCAAGCTGGGCCAGGGAGTAGCTGTCAATGTCCTGCAGAAGATGGGTCTCGATCTTGAGACCGTGCGCATGGAGGTGGAGAAACAGGTCGGCTCAGGACCGGAAACCAAGATGGTCGGGAACGTTCCTTATACTCCTCGCGTCAAAAAAGTACTGGCGCTCGCGGGCAAGGAAGCCAAGGCGCTCAACCATTCTTACGTCGGTACGGAACATATTTTGCTTGGACTTTTGCGAGAGGGCGAGGGAGTCGCTGCGAGAGTGTTGAAAAGTCTTGAACTCGACATCGAACGCACACGCAACGAGATTCTCAAAGAGCTCGATCCAAATTTCACGCCCTCTGAATCGGACCAGGAAGGCACCGAGCCAACGAAGAAAGACGTTAAGACTCCGGCACTCCGCGCGTTTGGCCGTGATCTGACCGATTTGGCAAAGAAAGGCGAACTCGATCCGGTAATTGGCCGGCGCAATGAAATCGAGCGGGTCATTCAGGTACTTTGCCGACGAACAAAGAACAATCCAGTGCTGATTGGCGAAGCAGGCGTCGGTAAAACGGCTATTGCTGAGGGTCTGGCCCAGGAGATTGCGAGCGGCGATGTGCCTGAGTTGTTGCGAGACAGACGCGTTATCACGCTGGACCTCGCGTTAATGGTGGCAGGCACAAAATACCGGGGCCAGTTCGAGGAGCGCATCAAGGCGGTAATGGACGAGATCCGTCGTTCCAAGAATGTGATCCTTTTCATCGACGAGCTGCACACAATCGTCGGGGCTGGTTCTGCCGAAGGCGCGATGGATGCATCGAACATTATCAAACCCGCGTTGAGCCGTGGCGAATTGCAATGCGTGGGCGCCACTACGATGAACGAATATCGCAAGTACATCGAGAAAGACGCAGCGCTGGAGCGGCGGTTCCAGACCATAAAAGTCGATGCGCCGACGGTCGATGAAGCCATTCTAATCCTAAAAGGTCTGCGTCCGAAGTACGAGGCGCACCACAAAGCGAAACTCACGGACGAAGCGCTCGAGACAGCTGTTAGATTCTCCGATCGTTATATCACCGGACGATTTCTTCCCGACAAGGCGATCGATGTGATGGACGAAGCAGGCGCGCGTGCCCGCATCAATTCCATGACGCGGCCACCCGACGTGAAGGACATCGAGAAAGAGATCGAAGAGATTCGGGTCGAAAAGGAAGGGGCCATCAAAGCACAGGATTTTGAGAAAGCCGCCGCGCTCCGCGACAAGGAGAAGCAAACGAAAGAAAAGCTCGATGGCATTCTAAACAAATGGCGCGAGGAGCGAGAAGAGAAAGAGGTGGTGGTGACGGCGGACGACATGATGCACATCATCTCGAAAGTCACAGGCGTTCCTCTCCAGCGTATGGAACAGGCGGAAACACAAAAACTCCTCATGATGGAGTCGGAGATGAAGCAGCGCGTGATCGGCCAGGAGGAAGCCGTTACCGCGATTAGCAAGGCTCTGCGTCGATCCCGCGCCGATTTGAAAGATCCAAAGCGACCGATCGGATCATTTGTCTTTCTGGGTCCTACTGGCGTTGGCAAGACGTATCTCGCCCGCACGCTTGCCGAATTTATGTTCGGCGATCCCGACGCACTGATTCAGATCGACATGTCGGAGTACATGGAAAAATTTACCGCTTCGCGTCTGATTGGTTCACCGCCAGGCTATGTCGGATATGAGGAGGGCGGCCAGTTGTCCGAGGCCGTGCGTCGCCGGCCATATTCGGTGGTGCTTTTCGACGAGATCGAAAAAGCGCATCCCGATGTGATGCATTTGCTTTTGCAGATTCTCGAGGACGGCAAAATCACCGACTCGTTAGGGCGCAAGATCGATTTCAGGAACACGATTATTATCATGACTTCCAACGTCGGAGCCGAGTTGCTGAAGAAACAGACCGTAATGGGCTTCGGCGCGCCGCTGGAAGGGCATGATTACGATTCGATGCGCGACAAGATTCTCGATGAAACCAAACGCGTCTTTAAGCCCGAGTTTCTTAACCGGCTTGACGAAATCATCGTGTTCCATTCACTTGGCAAGCCGGAACTGTTGCGAATTGTCGAGCTGGAAGTAAACAAGGTACTGACCCGCATCAAAGCCAAGGACGTCCATATTGACTTGCAGCAAAGCGCGAAGGAATTCCTCATCGAGAAAGGATACGATCCTCAATATGGAGCACGGCCGATGCGTCGTGCCGTGGAGCGTTATCTCGAAGACCCGCTGGCGGAGGAATTGCTCCGCGGCAACGTCAAGCCGGGCGACCACGTCGAGGTCATGGTTGCTGACGGGAAGCTTAGCTTTCACGTCGCCGAGTCGCAGGCACATGGTAGCGCAGCGGCGCCCGCAGCGAGTTAGGTTGAGCTAAAGGTAGAAAGGACCGCCGGGTGTCTTGCGCTTGAAACAAGCGCCACTACAATCACGCTCGCGGATGGGCATCCGCGTAGGCTTTCTTTAACCGCTCGGTTGTCACGTGGGTGTAGATTTGCGTCGTCGAAAGGCTGGCATGCCCGAGCAATGCCTGAACACTGCGCAGGTCGGCGCCGCGGTCGAGCATGTGCGTCGCGAAACTGTGCCGGAGTTTATGCGGACTGATCGAGATCGGAATCGATGTGAACCGCAAATAACGTTTCAGAATGAGCCAGATGGAGCGCGTCGAAATTCGCGTGCGTGATTTGTTTATAAATAACGGTCCCGAATGCACGTTCCCCGCGGCGCGGTAACGCGAGATCGCCTCCAGCGCAGGCAAGCCCACGGGACATACCCGCTCCTTGCGACCTTTGCCGAATACACGGACAGATTCCGTGTAAAGATCGACGGCCGCCACATCGAGCGCAGCGAGTTCGCTCAGTCGCAAGCCGCTGCTATAGAATAATTCCATAGTTGCGACATCGCGCAGAGGCATCCAAGCCGGCGCAGACCTGCTTTTGCTTTCGCGCGTTGGGGCCGCAAGAAGTTCTTCAACCTGCTGGCGCGTCAGGACCAATGGAAGCTTCTTCTCGATCTTGGGCAATTGTACCTCACGCACAGGATTGCCGCGCAGCCCCTTTCGAGCTGCCAGAAACTGATAAAACGTCCGTAACGCAGAGAATTGCAATCGCACGTAGGAACGCGCCTGCCCGCGTTTCGCAATTGTAAACAAGTAATTGCGAAAATCATCCCCTCGGCATTGTTTCCACGGTGTTTGGTTTTCAGCGCGAAAAGCAGTCAATGCCTGGCGATACGCCTTTAAGGTGCGCGGCGAAGCATTGCGCTCGTTTGTGAGATAACGCAGGAATTCCTCCGTAAGAGGATCCCTTTTGTGGGAAGCGCGCGCACTTTCTGTCATGTCGAGCGGAGCCGATACATCTCTAACTGTTTAAATGAGGCGCCTGCTACAAGCAACAGTGAGAGATTCCTCGACTTCGCTCGGAATGACAATAACGAGCCGATTCATTCCGGCTTTTCTACCACGTAACGGAGATCTTCCGCGGTGGCGTGGCCACGGAATTGACTTTTGAAAATTGCCGGCGGGTTCATGGATATCAGCTGGTAGCCCTTCAAAACGAACTCAGGATAAATTGAATTGCTCGCAGGTTCATAAACCTTGTCGCCGCTAAAGTTACCGTAGAGTTTGTATTCGTAGTTGTTATCGCTGCCGAAATCGAGACGCTCGCGGTCCGGGGCAAGTTTTTGTTTTTCATTCAACATCACCAATTCTGCTGTGCTCCAAGGTTGGCCCGGGCGCCGGACGTAGCCCCAGAACTTGTAATCGGGTTTGTAATAACGCCGTCCGATAAAATAATCCCCAGCCGGTTCAGCTGCGATGTTCTGCGCCATATCGAGCCTGGCCTGTTGAATTCCCTGGGGAACAGTTTCGCAGGCGCCGAAAAACGCCGCGCCAAGCAAGAGATTGCCTGCGAGCAAAAAGCGAGTGACGCGTCTCATTCCTTCAGGTGCACATCTTTTATCGCAGCTTTGCGCTCGGCGCAAACCAGCGAGGCGCTAAAGAATTGCGCTGATACGACCGGCTCGCTACGTTCCCGGCTATTATGATCGAGCTGGAAGTGTATGCGCGGGGTTTGCGTGATCTAAACAAAATCCTGGAGCTGGACCTTCAACTTGAGGCAATTGCAGGCGTTCATTACAAGATCGATACAAACCACGATCTTGTATATTTCGAGTTCGACCGACCGACACTGAGCGTGCGTGACATTCGAGCGATTTTTCTCAAGCTTGGACTTGAACCTCTGTTCATCGGCGCGGTGCCGCCGGAGCTTCGACCCAGAACAAAAACAGAGCCACTGAGTGCATAATAAATGAATAGTGGCTGGTGATTGGTGAATAGTAAGAGAAAGCTCGCTGGAAGGTCTCACCAATTCACTAATCAACAATCACTAATCACAGAGGGACAATGGTTCGATTCTTCAATGCGCTTGGCACGCCGGTGCTCGCGTTTTTTCAATATCTGGGAGAGCTGGTGCTGCTAGCTGGCGACACGTTTCGTTCCATTTTCACGCACAAGCTTCGATGGAAACTATTCCTTAACCAGGTTGTCGAGATCGGATTGCTCTCACAACTTGTTGTCGTGATCACGGGTGCCTTTACCGGCGCGGTGTTCGCGGCTCAAACGTTCTTTCAATTTAACAAGATCGGCATGGGATCTGCCACGGGCGCAGTCGTATCGGTCTCGATCTTTCGCGAGCTTGGCCCGGTGCTCACAGCGTTGATGGTAGCGGGCCGCGTCGGCGCGGCCATGTCGGCCGAAATCGGCACGATGAAAGTGACCGAGCAAATCGATGCCCTTCGCGCGCTCGCGGTTTACCCGACTGATTATCTGGTCGTGCCGCGAGCGCTCGCCATGATGGTATCCATGCCGTTACTGGTGGCAGAATGTATCGCTGTCGGCATTGCTGCCGGCTATTTCATCGCAATTTTCCTGCTCGAGATCAACGGGACGTATTATATGGCAAACATGGTGCGCTGGACGCGCAACCGCGACATTATCATGGCCCTTTCGAAAGCATTTTGTTTTGGGATTCTGATTGTGTTCATCAGTTGCCAAAAGGGACTGAGCGCGCGCGAAGGCGCCGTCGGTGTCGGCCGCGCGACGACTGAAGCGGTAGTAAATTCCTCGCTTGCAGTTCTGATTTGCAATTTCTTTCTCACGATGTTGCTCAACATCATTTATCCGGCGGGATATCAATGATATCAGGCAGTTGAGAGTTGGGAGTTGAGAGCTGAGAGTTGTGCGTTGCGATGATCGAAGCGCCTCCATCCCCAGAGCTGTCCAAGGAATCTCATCTAAGTGCAGGCAATTCGTCGCCGATGATCGCGGTACGCTCCTTGGCGAAGAAAATCGGGCAACAAGAAATTTTGCGCGGCGTCGATCTTGAGGTCGCAACTGGTGAGACACTCGCGATTATTGGACGAAGCGGTGGCGGCAAAAGCGTCTTGCTTAAACATCTCGTGGGATTGATGACGCCGGACGCGGGAGAAATTTGGATTCAGGGGCAAAACATCATTGGAATGAACGAGTGGCAACTCGGCGAGATCCGCAAGAAGGTCGGCATTCTGTTTCAAAGCGGTGCGCTTTTTGATTCCATGACGGTGGAGGATAACATTGCGTTTCCACTACGCGAAGCTGGCGAACGCGACGCGAAGGTTTTGCACGCAAAAGTCGCGGAGATGCTTGAAGTGATGGAAATGGAGGGCCAGGAAGATAAGATGCCGGAGAGTTTGAGCGGTGGAATGAAGAAGCGTGTCGGTCTGGCGCGCTCCATCATTCGCCGGCCCTCGTGTGTATTGTACGATGAGCCGACATCGGGCCTCGATCCAGTAGTGGCGGACAGTATCAATCGGCTAATTCGTAGATTACAACAACGGCTGGGAGTGACGAGCGTAGTGGTCACGCACGACATGAAAAGCGCATTCGACGTCGCGAATCACATTGCCTACTTGCACGAAGGTCGCATCTACTTCTACGGCACGCCCATCCAGCTTCAGCAGGCGCGCGATCCGATTTTGCAGGATTTCCTGCTCGGGCGCTCTGACGGCAGAGGCGATTGACTCCGAAAGCTTTCGAGAGTTGACCTCCGTCGCTCGCAGCGACGTATATTAGCCTCCGCGATGGCCCGGTTTGACCTGGACTGTCGCCCTACCTTGCGAAAATCAACGGCAAGATCGACAATTAGTGTTCAATGAATCGGCACGAACGAGGTCTGGAATTTAAAGTTGGTGCATTTGTTTTCGTCGGCTTGGCGATGTTAGGCGCATTGGTCGTGCAATTCGGTCGGCTAGGGGAAGGTTTCAAGACTTACTACGCTCTTACCGTTCGCTTCAGTGACGCAAGCGGTCTGTTAAAAGGTTCCGATGTTTTGCTCGCGGGTGCCAGAATCGGAAAAGTCTCGGGTGGCCCGCGAATGGTCCGCGAAGGCCAGGGTGTGGATGTACCGCTGAAGATTTATGATTACATTAAAATTCCTCAAGGGAGCAAATTCACCGTCGGAAGTTCCGGTTTATTGGGCGATCGATTCGTAAACGTGGTGATGCCACCCGGGCAGGCTAAGGCTTTTCTCGCGCCAAATAGCTACATCAGCGGCGCTCGAGAAACCGGTATTGACGACATCACGCGAGAGGGCGGTGCTCTCCTGGGCGATCTTCGAGGAACAGTGCAAAAATTGAATCAGGAAACTCTTTCATCCGAGAACATGCAAAACCTGAAGGCAAGCATGGAGCAATTAAATCAGGCTACCAGTGCGCTGGCGCAATCCTCGAAGAAGTTGGACGGAGTCGTCGAACAGGCGGGCTCCACAATGACGTCCGCAAAAGAAGCAGCTGACAATTTGCAGAGCGCGATCGATGACACGCGCAAGGTCCTTCGCACCGCTTCACAGGGCAAAGGCTTGGTGGCGACTCTTCTGAACAATCAAGAGTTGGCCAATGACCTGCATGCGCTGATCAGCAATTTGAGAGCGCACGGCGTCTTATTTTACCGCGACAGCGCTGCAACTACTCAAACGAAACCCCAACAGCAAACCAAACCAGCCCGCCAAACTCGGGGGCGCTAGATTGGCCGAAATAGATTGCGTCGCGCAGTCCGTTTCTGGTTAAATCGGAGTGCATGATCCGGCGATCGTTCCTCAAGCATCTTGCAGTGCTCCCCCTTGCTGCAACTGCGGGCCCTGCTACCACCGGCGCAAGCACAACGAAACTAAAAATTTTCATCAAGAGCGCTTGGGGATCGGACGACCCGACGAAGGCCGCATTTCCATTTCTTCATGGTGACGCGCTTTCTGAAGCCGGCCACGAAGTTCAAATCTTTCTCCTCGGCGAAGCGGTATCGCTCATGCGAAAATCAGTGGCCAATGCAGTCGTCCCTGTTGGATGGCCGCCGCTGTCTGAAGCTCTCAGTAAGATCGCGTCGAAGAAAATACCGATTTACGCGTGTGGTGCCTGCTCTCGCGCGAGAGGTGTCACTGAGACAGATTTAACTGAATACGGCGCAAAGTTTGGCAACCCGAAAATTTTCGTCTCGCTTGTGGAGTGGGCGGACAGGATAATTACCGAATAGGTGTCGATGTCGTTTAGCTCGGCTCAAGCAAACGTCGACGAATATCTTCGTCGCTCAGACGATTGATGCGAATCACTTTGTCGCGGGATCTTTCACCTTGTTCCGGAACGATTGCGCGCTGAGGAATGCTCAATTTTTCCGCCAAAAACCTGCGCAAGGCGGTGTTCGCTTTTCCCTCTATCGCTGGCGCCTCCAGGATTCTGGAATTCAATCCTCACGAACGTAACGAAGACCAAAGATGTAAAAACAGCCGAAGCTGAAACCAGACAGATCGAAGCGCGAGCAAAGAAAGCGACTCTGCCGAAGCACGGCCACTAGCGGAGACCCACCGCCTCGCGAACACGTTTCATGACTTGCTCCGCGATTTCATTCGCCCGGGTCGCGCCTTTTTCGAGAACGCTATCGATGTACGGTTCGTCGGCCAGAATTTCTTCGCGGCGCTTGCGCATTGGCGCAAAATATTCCCAAAGTTTCTCAAAAAGCTGTTTCTTGAAATCGCCATAGCCGGTTCTGCCTTTTAGGAACTGCTCGCGCATCGACGCGATTTCATCCTTGGACGAGACGAGCGAGTAAAGTTTGAAGATTGTCGATTTCGCCGGGTCTTTCGGCGCTTCAACCGGCATAGAATCGGTGACGATGCTCATTACGCGCTTTCGCATTTCTTTTTCGTCGCCGAAGATATCGATATTGTTTCCGTAGCTTTTGCTCATTTTCTGGCCGTCGATTCCAGGCACGGTTTCTGTCGCAGCTTTGATTCGCGCTTCAGGCAACTTGAAGATCTGCCCGTCCGGCTCGGACTGTCCGAAGGTTTCGTTCATTTTCACAGCAAGATCGCGCGTGATTTCGATGTGCTGTTTTTGATCTTTACCAACAGGCACAACGTCGCTGTCGTAAATCAAAATGTCCGCCGCCATAAGCACTGGGTAACTGAACAAGCCAACGGTGGCGGGCAATCCGCGGGCGAGCTTGTCTTTGTAAGAGTGGGCGCGCTCTAACAAGCCCATCGGCGCCACGGTCGATAGGATCCAGGCCAGTTCGGTGACTTGTGGAACGTCCGAGTGGCGAAAAAGCGTGGCGCGGTTGGGATCGAGTCCGCACGCCAGAAAATCCAGCGCGACCCGACGGCTGTTTTCGCGGAGCGCTTCCGGATCGCGCAGGCTGGTGAGCGCGTGATAATCGGCGATGAAATAAAGTGCTTCGCCTTCGGCTTGAAGCGCGACAGCCGGCTCCATCATGCCAAAATAATTACCGACGTGCAGAGCGCCGCTGGGCTGAATACCGGAAAGAATTCGCATGAGCTGCAACGTTCAACGCTCGACGTTTAACTTTCAACGTTCAAATGGATCAGGGCGAGCATTTGGAATTCCTTCGTCAGTCACGATTCGTCATTCTCCCAGACTTCCAGCTGGCAAACTTGCGCGGTCGACATTAGATAAACCGCGCAATGGCCGCAAAGAACGCTGTTTCCGTCGTCACCGGCGCCGCTGGTTTTCTGGGATCGCATTTGAGCGATCGCCTGCTGGCGGAAGGTCATCGGGTTATTGCCGTCGACAATTTAATCACCGGCAACACAGCGAACATCGGGCACCTGGCCGGGAACGAGAATTTCCAATTCATCAAACATAATGTTTCGAATTTCATTTTTCTTCCGGAAGAGAAAATCGATTACGTTTTTCACTTCGCTTCCCCGGCCAGCCCGATCGATTATCTTGAGCTCCCGATTCCCACATTGAAAGTAGGCGCGCTGGGCACGCACAACACGCTAGGCCTGGCCAAGGATAAAAAGGCCACATTCATTCTTGCCTCAACATCAGAGGTGTACGGCGATCCTCTGGAACACCCGCAAAAGGAGGATTACTGGGGCAATGTGAACCCAATCGGACCGCGCGGCGTGTACGATGAGGCAAAACGTTTCGGAGAAGCGATGACGATGGCCTATCATCGTTATCATCGCGTTGACACCAGGATCGTGCGCATATTCAACACATACGGACCGCGAATGCGATTGCGTGATGGGCGCGTGGTCCCGGCGTTTATCGGGCAGGCGTTGAATGGCCAGCCACTAACTGTTTTTGGCGACGGCTCACAAACGCGCTCGTTCTGTTATGTGTCCGATTTGATCGATGGAATTTTCAAGCTGGCCATGAGCGATTTCCACGAGCCGGTTAACCTGGGTAATCCGCGCGAAATGACGATCAAGCAGTTTGCGAACGAAATCATTCGCATCACCGGAGCAAAATCGGCAATTGAATATAAACCGTTGCCCGTCGATGACCCGAGAGTGCGGCAACCGGATATCGCCCGCGCAAAAGAAGTCCTCGGATGGGAACCGCGCGTGGATTTCGAGGAAGGAATCAAGACGACGATCGAATATTTTGAGGAATCGTTAAAAGCTTGACGTGCATTAAAATTTTACTGGCGCTACTGGTTATTTAGATGTGAATTGTGTCATGCTTCGTCGCGCGCTTTGCGTAGCCCTCGGTTTGTTCGGCGCGTTGTTGCCGGTTGTTGCGCAACAGGCGCATCGTTCGATCAGTCGCGAACAATTGCGGTCTAACAGCGTTTTAAATGCCCCTTTGTCGCTGAGCCTTTATCGACCGAAGAATTCGGGTGCGACCGACAGTTCACTTCTGCTTCATAATGGCTCGGTGCCACTTTGGTTGGACGGAGCGCAAGCGAGTACCAGGGCCATCGACTCCGGCTACAGCTTCGCGAGTCAATGGGTTCAGATGGGATTCACGTCGTCGGATCTCTTTCCGGCTGCGTTATTGAGCGCTGACCAGCTACCGGCACAAAGGCCGAGTGCTGGCCGGGTCCGTGCTTCCGATGGCAAGGATCTTGGAGCAGATGGAAAAGATTCGCCCGCCGAGATGCAGAGCTCATCGCTGGATCCTCTCTATTACGGCGGAGAAGTGGGTGTATTATATGGCCGATGGAGCGGTAAAGGCGGCGGCGATATGTGGCAGACGTATATCGTGGGCACGGTCGGTAACGACAAAGTTCAGATCACGGCTGGCGCGTCATACGACGAATGGAATGGGAATGGCCGCGGCCTGCGGTTCCGCTCATTCGCCGCTCCAAGATAGCCGCAAGCGTCCCTCTGCATTCGTAACTCGGCACTGCGATGCTAACTTCGTCAATATTCTTGCCCTCGGATTGCACAGCGCAGGCCTTAGCCGATTTTGAAAAGCTTGTCATTGAAGGCGGCGCAGTGAATCCACAAGGCCTGGTGCAACGGATCCGTGAAGCCTCTCGCCTGTTGTTTCTTCGAGCGTCAGATGATCAACTCGTCGGAGTAGGCGCGTTGAAACATCCACGTGCGGCCTACCGAAGTAAGGTGTTCGCCAATGCGCGAGCAACTGCCTCAGCGGACGAATACCCTGTTGAATTAGGTTGGGTCGCCGTGACTCAATCGCACCAAGGACGGCGACTTTCTACCCGGATTGTCGGCGAGTTACTTCCTTTCGTGAAGAACGAGAATATTTTCGCGACCACCCGGGCCGATGAGCGCGTCCTGAGTTTCGCGTTCGACTGTGGATTTAGAATCAACGGGAAACCCTTTCCGAGCGGCAACGGCTACGATCTGGTTCTCTATCTTCGCAACGCGCACGATTACCTGCGGTAAAGTGACGACGAGCTAGCTTCCCAATACGCGCGTTGTCATCTAACGCGAGCAAGAGGTAAGCATTGCTAAACCGTCGACTTTAGTTCAACGGCTGCAGTGGTTGGTTGGGCATCTGGGTCATGTCATATCAAACCAAACAAGCAGCATGTTCTTCTGAGATACGCTGGAATGTCTCCAATGCGTTTTCAGTCGGCAGGTCGCTAGCGGCAATGGCGGCATCGAGTGCTCTAAGTCCTGCGGCGCACTTCTCGGCGTCCGACAGGCGAGTCGTAATCTGAAAGCTTTTGTGGAGGGCGCCAGCAACGGTGCCTGATGCCGTAAACACTGCAACAATCGAACAAAGAATCCGCCAGCCGCCGACAGCGTCCAGCGCGCCGCTCCCTCCGATAACCGTCCCGCCGGCAAGAAGAGTGGCCACTGCTCCACAGATGATGCTGATGAGCAACAAGAGCGTATCCCAACGACGAGTCCTGGCGCAGTAAAGCTCCGCTCGCAGCAAGGCATCGCGCACCGTGCTGAGCAACTCATCTCGCTTTTGAGACTTGCCGGTGGAAATAGTGTAGAGACGCCTAACGAGAAAGAGATAAGCCACGGCAGGGTGTCGTAGCAAGCTGACTGAAGTTGCTTCGCAATGGGGCTGTTGGCTGCATCGTCTGGTTAGATGTCCCTGCGCGTGTAATTGCTCTTAGCGTTTGACGTGCTCGTCGAGGAACCGAAACACATCGTCCTCCCACTGAGGCATCGCAAGATAAAGGAAGCCGTGTCCGTCCTCTGCCGTTTTGCCGACCGACGGATAAATCTTCAGTAGATGAGGCTTGCGTAGACGTTCCAGCTCATTGGCCAAGGCGTAACCGGGTGCAGTGCTGTAATCGTTGGCTGCCTGAATCAGCATTATCGGAGCGATTGCCTTATTTACCGCAGTCAGGAGTCGTTCGCGCAATTCAGGCGAGCGCTCCCACGAACCGGCGGCGGCCGCGAACGTCACCGCAGCACGAACGCTATTGTCGCGCCCGGCGGCGAGCAATGTTAGTTGACCGCCGAACGAGTGGCCTGCAATCGCAATACGCTTGGCGTCAATTCCAGGTGCTGCTTTCAGAAATGACAGACCGGCCAGCATGTCATCGAGGTGATCCGTGGTAGCCAGTGCGAACTGTAAATGTTGGCGGGCTTCTTTCCCTTTCGCTGTTTCTTCGCGCTGCAAGATGTTTTGCATAAACTCGCCTTGGTCGGCTGAAAGGCCTTGTCCGCGGCGGAAAAGGTAGAGAAATGCATAGCCGTGTTTTAGAAACAGTGGCGCAAGTCTTTCGGCCGCTTCAGTAATCGGGAGCCCAGCCGTATGACCTGCGTCGGCGCCGCCCGAGCCGTGATAAAAGAGAACCGCGGGGAAAGGCCCCGGCCCTGCTGGCTTCTAGACGAAAGCCTTGAGACTCAACTTTCCGCTCGGAACAACGACTGTTTCGGGAAGGGTGGACACTGGTTGATCGGTGGCTAGCGCCATCGACGTTAATGCAAACAGCAACGCCACTGTAATGAGTCTCAACAATTTCCTCTCGACTACCGATTGTTTCAGACCTACTTCGCCATGCAAAGACTTCTCCTATCTCGATAAAGCAAAGCTTACTATCTAGTTATAATTAGACTGCATCTTACAACCTAGTTCCTGCTCTTGCGAGGGAGAAGCGTGCAAAGGCTGCGTGGCGAGAATTTTGCCCGACCTATTCGGCATTTAGGAAGCGGAGTGCTCCGTTTTTTGGATTGAAATCGCCCATCGCTCCGCCCTACTATGGGCGCCAGAAGGACGGAAGGTTCCTGATTAAGCCCGCTGGCCAAGGTCGTTTCAACGGATTAATACCAATGTCGGCTCGAAAATTCGCCGCGGATAAATTGTTGTGGGAAATGCTGGGACGCTGGAAACGTTCAAGCCCTGAATTGGATCGCATCCAGTTCCTGAAGACGGTGCCCTTCTTTGACCAGCTCTCGAATCGGCAGCTCAAGCGCGTCTCTGATATCACGTTTGAACGCACCTATGAGGCCGATGAATTAATTTTTGAAGAGGGACAACCGGGAGCCGCGCTCTTTTTAATTTTGGATGGCAAAATTGCGATAGAAGTTTACCGCGAGACTAGCACGACGCGTCTGGCTGTTTTAGAAACAGGCGCCTTTTTCGGCGAGATGGCGTTGCTCGATGACACGCCGCGTTCTGCCACCGCGCGGGCCCTGGAACGGACTCGGACGCTGGCGCTTTACCGGAACGACCTTAACGGATTGGTTTATCGGCATCCAAGAACTGCCTGCCGAATTTACCGTTCCCTTGCAACGATGATCGGCGATCGCCTTCGTTCGACCAATGAATTGGTGCAAATGAAAACTCCTGCCGACACAGCCGGATTAGGATGAGTAACGTTCAGGACTTCGAAGAGAAAGAGCGAGAGCGGAAGGTTCGGCGCAAAGTCTTTTATCTCACATTTGCGACGCTGGCGTTGATTTTCGGAGGATTCCTGCTGTGGAAGTTAAGCAGTCTCATTCTGCCGATCATAGTGGGCTGCTTATTGGCCTTGGCGTTCCGTCCAGTGAAGGATCGCTTCAGGATTCGATGGTTACCTCATGAGATCCAGGTTCTTTGTTCCTTCGCAGCCATCGGTGTTGTCCTGTTCTTCGCCTTCAACACTCTTCGGAAACACATTCCCGACGAAGAGCAGAAGCTCGAATTCAAAGTCCGCCTGCAATACAAACTGAATGAAAAATACCGGCAGTTGGTGGCGAAATCGCCGGAGGGAAAATCAAATCCGGTGGCGGCGCTACTTGAAAAAGAAGTTGGCCCGCTCATGGACAAGGTCAATCAGGTGCTCACACTTAACGCGGAGGAACGCAATCTGTTCTTGAAATATGCCGCCGGATACAACGGCAAACCTCCGATTCAAAGTAAGTTCGTTGATTACTTTCGAGCGAATCAAACAACCGGGAAATATGTAATCCCCGAAGAGACTCCGGCGGGTACGGCTTCGCCCACGGCCCCGGCTGCTCCGACTCAACCTCCGGCTGCAGAGGAAGGCACGAGCCTGGAGAGTAAATTTTCCGCCTGGATTTTGGCGCCGTTGATTTTTCTTTTTCTCGGTTTCGATAACGGACAGATACGCCGCTTCTTTATCAGCCTGGTCCCGAATCGCTACTTTGAGTTGTCGCTCACGGTCCTCGACAGACTCGATGATGCTATCGGCAGGTATTTGCGCGGGACATTGATAGAATGTTTTCTGGTCGGCCTGACTCTTACACTCGGATTGATCGTCCTTGGCATTCCGCTGGGGATCGCTGTGGCCATTGGTGTAGTGTCCGGACTTCTCAACGCCATTCCGTTTCTGGGCGCGGTGATCGCTCTGGTGATTGGTGTTAGTTATGCGCTGATCGCGGAGGACGTGAGACCGCTAATTCCGGGCCTCAATCCGAATGACCTGGCGCTGTATGTAGTGATTCTGGTTGTACTCGTGCACGTGCTGGACGATGTTGTCTTTCAGCCCTTTGTCCTGGGCGGCGCGGTGAACGTTCATCCGCTCGTGGTTGTCATTGCGATCATCGCTGGTTCTCTCATCATGGGTTTATGGGGCATGTTGTTCGCGATTCCAACGGTGGTCGTCGTCAAAACTGCGGTCGAGACCTTCTTTAAAGAACTCAAAGCTTATCGCATTATTTGATACGGATTTCCCGACCTCGACAACGCACGTCAAGCGCTACCGAGGTTCATCTGGTTTTTTCGCGTTTGACATTTCGAGCTTGAAATTTGTCTGGGATTTGGGTTTTGAGATTTGGAAACTTTAGCTCATGGCTATCTCACCGCGCCTGATCAGTCTCAATTTTGGGTCTCAGACCGTTGGCCTGGCAGAGTTCCGCGTGCAGGCTCACGGTGGCCTGGTCTTGCTGGATTATCGTTTGCGGGAAGCGCCGCTCGATCCTGCGACTGGCCAACGTCGCGAGGCCCACACGGCATTGCACGAGACGGCCATCGCGTTGCGGGAAATGATGAGCGAGCTGCATATCAAACACGGCGCGGTGAATTGCGCGTTGCCCGCACAATCGGTTTTTGCGCGTTTTGTTAAACTGCCATCGCTTGAACACGAAAAGCTGGAGAAAGTCATTGCGTTCGAGGCGCAACAAAATGTTCCGTTCCCGATCGACGACGTGGTTTGGGATTATCAGGTGGTCGGAGGCGGGTTGGACGAGC